>JBKJPW010000081.1:0-5953 GCA_046594225.1 Bacteroidia bacterium | reverse complement strand
AAACTTCAACAATCCATATATATCCCAAAGTATTACTGAATTTTGGAGAAGATGGCACATGACTTTAGGAAGCTGGATGCGTAATTATTTATACATTCCACTAGGAGGAAATAAAGTAAGTACAACTCGTTTATATTTTAATTTATGGATAGTGTTTTTAGCTTCAGGCCTATGGCACGGTGCAAGCTGGAGTTTTATATTTTGGGGAGCATTTCATGGTTTTTTCTTAGTTATTGAAAGAGCATTTTTCAGTAAGGTTTTAGATAGAATCGGAAAAACAGCAAGTATATTAGTTACGTTTTTTATTGTAAATATTGGCTGGGTATTTTTTAGAGTTGAAAAAATATCGGATGCATTTTTTTATCTCAAACAAATGTTCGCCTTCAATAGCATTGCATTAAGTAATAAAATTGATTGTGAATTTATAACGTTTTTTTGTATTGCTATTTTATTTTCTTTTTTTGCTTTTAGTAAATGGGGACAAAAAATTCAAGACGCTCTATACTTTAACAGTTATACAAGTATTAGACACATAACTATTTGTTTTACTTGTCTTATGCTCTTTTTATTATCAGTGAGCTCAATCACGTCTTCAGGATTTAACCCATTTATTTATTTCAGATTTTAGTGAATCGTTATACTTCTTTTATAAAACCTGGATTATTGCTCATTGTTTTTACAATGTTGTTTTTGCCATTAGCACAAACAAATTTGCATTTATTTTTAGTAAAAGATTTGAAAGGTTTTTTTGTTTCTGTTGAAGATATTGATTTATCAGGTCAAAATTGGATGTCTTTAGAATTTCAAGAAAAAAAAGAAAAATATATTAACGAAAATTTCGGGTTCAGAAATACCCTTGTTAGGCTGATGAACCAAATTAAGTTCGGCTTTTTTTTAAAAACGAGTAATTCAGAAACTATTATTGGAAAAAATAATGTGATGTATGCTAAAGCTTATCTGGAAGCGTATACTGGCGAAAATTACGTTGGAAATAATGTCGTCATGAAGAAATGTTATCTGGTAAAAAAATTACAAGATAAATTACAATTACAAGGCAAAATATTTTTGCCAGTTATTGCTCCAAATAAAGCAAGAATCTTAAATGAGGATTTGCCAGATGGTGTTTTTAAAAAAAGTCTAACAAATTACGATGCTTTTAAGTATTGTTTTGATAAATTAAACATCAAGTACATTGATTTTGAAAAATATTTCGAAGAAATTAAAAACACTTCTAAATACCCAATCTTTTCAAAATATGGTATTCATTGGAGTACTTATGGCCACTGTTTAGCTACTGATAGTATCATTAATTATTTTAATACTCAGTATAACCTCAACACCAATTCGCTTATTTGGAAAAATGATATTGAATTAAGTGATTCGTTACAAAATTCGGATTATGATATAGGTGATGGAATGAATTTATTTGTGGATCAATTAAAATCCGAAAAATTAGCGTATCCAAAATTATCTTTTACTAAAACAACAACTCAAAAACCACCATTATTGGTAATTGGGGATAGTTTTAATTTTGGAATTGAAAAAACTAATGTGCAAAATGAAATTTTTTCGGATTATAAATTGCTGTATTATTTTAAAGAATTAATGCCTTATACGGATGATAAAGATGCTTTTAAAAAATTAAATATTAAGGATGAAATAAATAACCATAAAATAATTTTGCTGTTAGTTACTGAACATAACTTTGTAGATTATGGTTGGGGATTTTTAGAAAAAGCCATTAATATTTTAGACGGTAAGGATAACGGAACATTTGACGAAAAAGAGAATAAAATTATGGAGATGACTAAAAACATTGAAAATAATAAGGTGTGGTTGGATAAAATTAAGAGTGACGCTGCTCTAAATCATAAAGATTTAACGGAGTTAATCCGCGAAAATGCTATTTACATGGTAAATATAAAAGAGAAAGAAGGCATAGCATTTAAAAATAAAAAAGTTGCTGAAATGATCGAATATATTAAAAAGGATGAAAAGTGGATGAAAAATTTAAACCAAAAGTCAAAAGAAACTAAAATAGGCTTGGATTCACTTATTTTAGAAGATGCGGTTTATCAAGTGAATTTAAATAACAAATAATATGAAGATTCGTAAAGAGGTTTTTAGTATTTCTATTGAAATTGAATCCTATAAAGTGCAATGACTAAGATTTCTAACATAATTAAGAAAACATTATTAGGTACTATTTTTATAGTATTATTTATTCCCATTTTGTATAAATCACTTTTTAAAAATGAATTTCATCCTTTAAAGGGTGAGGTATATTTGCCTAGCGATGTCATTTTTAATAAGGCAGACTGGTTTAGCACGGATTATCAACAAAAAAAAACCGGATATTTGAATGAAATGTTTGGTTTACGAAGCATGTTTGTTAGAGCAAATAATCAACTAGCCTACAGTTTATTTAACGAAGCGAAGGTGAAATCTGTAATTATTGGAAAAGATAATTTTTTATATGAAGAAAATTATATAACATCCTTTTATGGGAAAAATTTCATGGGTGATGATAGTGTTGCAAACACGATAGCTCGATTGAAATTTGTTTCTGACACATTAACTAAATTAGGAAAACAACTTATAGTTGTTTTTGCGCCAAGTAAAGCGTCTTTTTACCCTGAATATATACCTGACCGTTATTTACCAATAAATAATAAAACAAACTATAAATCGTTTTCTTCTGCTGCAACCGCAGCGCAATTAAACATTATTGATTTTAATAAATGGTTTATTGATAATAAACAAAAGTCCAAGTATCCTCTTTATCCAAAGTACGGCATACATTGGAGTACTTATGGTGCGGTATTGGCAGCAGATTCTTTGACTAAAAAAATTGGAGAGCTAAGGCATGTAAGTTTGCCGAAAATTAAGATTACTGAAATTAAACTATCAAAACCTTTCGATGTTGACTATGATTTAGCTGATGGCATGAATTTGATTTTAAAAAATAAAAGTTTTGATATGGCCTATCCTAAAACTTATATAGAAACTACAAATGAAACTGTTAAACCTAAAGTATTAGTTATTTCTGATAGTTTTTATTGGGCCTTATACAGTATGGGCATATCTGCTTGTTTTAACGACCCCCATTTCTGGTACTATAATAAACTAGTGTTCCCAGAGTCCACTACTAATGAATTATTGACTGATGATTTAAATTTCGCAAATGAAATTAACAAGTATGAAGTTATTGTTATTATTTCAACGGAATCTACTTTAGATAAAATTGGCTGGGGCTTTATAGAGAATGCGGAAAAACATTTTAAAAATAGTGACGAAGCGACAGTAAAAACTGAAGACTACAATCAAAAAGTAAGAAATTTTATTGGTCTTATTAAAAAAGACAGTAAATGGTTATCAGATGCAACAAAACGAGCAAAGGAGCGTAATATTTCTTTGGATTCATGTTTAGTGTTAGAAGCTATGTGGCAGATAGATCATGCTAAATAGGCAAGATTTGTATGCTTTTCAATAACTAGATTTTTATTTTGGTTTTTATCCCCAACCATTATTATAGACTTGTTTTATGATATTATCGATGGCTACGCCTCCTTAAAACGAAGATTGAACCAGAGCAAAAAACTTTTAGTTATGCTAAAAAATGAAATTTAAATGCTATGTTTGTCACTTTAAACTTCCATTATGAAAAAAATAACTTTGCTGTTTGTATTATTGTTTGTTAATAAAGTAATATTTAGTCAGTATGACTATTTTCGCTGGTCAAAATCTATTTCAAATATTCCTTCCGCAGTAATAAGTCCTAAAAGTGGCATGGCAGTTGATATTTTCAATAGGTGTTACTATGTTGATAATGGAACTAAAAAAATTTATTCTACTAATGGTGAGGTAATGCCTGGTTCCCAAATAGCAAGAACATCTGTAGGTACTTCAATAGCAGCAACTAATGTTATTTATAAAAACAATCCAACTTTTGGAGATGGTATTTTTTATATAGGAAGTAACAATAAAATATACGCTTTACAATATCAAAATTCTACTAGCTCAATGGTACTTGCAACCCAATACGCCGCAAGCCCTGACAATGTGGCTCCATTAAGTTATATTGCAGTTAATAGTAAAGATAATTTATTTTATATAAGAAGTAGTGATAATAGAGTTTGTAATTATTGGCGTAATCCAGCTAATAATACTAGTGGTTTTGGAGTACTTATAGGAACAAGTGCTATACCTGCTTCACCGTCGTCAAATATTGTTTACAAAGCAAATCAAACGAACTCTCAAGTTTATTATATAGGTAACACTAATAAATTGTGTTGTATTACTTTTAATAATAGTACTGGCACTTGGTCGCAAACAGCTATAATAAATAGCGATGTAATAAAAATTGGGTCAAAAATTCAAATAAATCCTAATACTAATCAAGTATTTTATGTTAGGGCATCAGACAGTAAAATTGGCAATTATTATGATAATGGATCATCATCTGGCTTTGGTGTTACTGATGCCTCAAGCGTATCCGCACTAGATGGAACAGATATATATGTAGCCAGTACAGGCGATGAAGTTACATATATTGGTACAGATGGTAATTTTCATATACTACATTGGGATAATTGTAGGTGGTTAGATAATATTTTAAATAAAACTTGTAATGCATTAGTTAATTATAATTCATATGCTTTAGCTAATGACGGGCAGATAATATATTTTAATGGTACAAATATTATGAAGTTGGCTAGAAATAATGCTCTAACAGATTTTGTATATCGAAAAGGAACTAAGCTTGGCTTAAATGGATCAAATTTTAACGCGAAAATTGTAGATTATTGCCCTACGATTTATAGAGTTGGAGGACCTGGAGGAACTCTTTTTATAGGTCCTCATAAACATTCTGATGATTATTGGCAAGATGGAGTTTGCTTAACCAATGCCAGCTGTTCTAATTATTTAGACACTCATTTTGATAATATTAAAAATGCCGGTTTTAACGCAATTCGTTTCAATGATCTTACTGTAAGTGCAAGCACAACAAATACATTAACTAACCCTAATGATGATCCAAATTTATATATTAGTGTTATTGATATACCTGCCAATGGTATAGGTACTTCAATGGGAGGTTATGTTCGAGTATTATTAACGCCTACCGTAGAGAATCAATTGTTTACTTGTTTTAATACTATAGTAAATAAAGCAGGTACATATAATTTAAAAGTTAGTTTTTTTGCGGGTTTAGGTGATGGTCACAAAAGTTTTAATACAATTACTCATAATGCTTATGGAACTTATTTAAATCATTTGGCAAATAATTTTAAGAATAACCCAAATATATTAATGTATAATTTATTATTAGAAGCGGATAATTATATTTTACCAACTGAAATAATTACTGATAAGGGCTACATATGTACAACTGTAAATGGTTGGTATGATCAAATAAGGCAAGTTGATAAAAATCACTTGGTTACTTTGGGGGTAAATACCCCTTATTCTATTCATAGTTTTGACCCAGCTATATTAAATGTAGATGTGTTAACATTTCATATTTATCCGGAGCTTGGCGCTCAAACGTATCCAAATTTTAATTATAATGAATTTTACAGGTATTTAAAGTGGACTTCGAATATTATGTATAACACCGTAAAAAAACCATGGATTGTTGGAGAAACCGGAATTCCAGCTGTTTCAGATCCTTCTACTTTTCCTCCTCCTACTAGTACAAGTGCATTTAAATTAGTTGTTAATTATCAAGACCAAAAAAATTTCGCCATACAATCTTTGCAAAATGTGTTTTTAGCAGGTGCATCAGGATATGGATGGTGGATGTATAAAGATTTATGGAGTGTATTAAATAGTTTAGAGCAGGATCCCGATTATGGTGTTTATTTTGGATTGGTTGATCATTTTGGTGGTGCATTTGGAAATAATAAGGATATTATAGCGACAGGAAATAGTGTTTTTAATACAACTCCTA
>JBKJPW010000226.1:0-5832 GCA_046594225.1 Bacteroidia bacterium | reverse complement strand
TACTAAATTATATAGTGCTCGTGTTATCCCTTTCAAAGGTTCTTGGATTGAGTTTGCAACTGACATCAACAACGTGATGTATGCTTACATTGATCGTAAGAAAAAATTACCAGTAACTACGTTATTACGTGCTATTGGTTTTGAAAGTGATAAACAAATTTTAGAGATTTTTGGTCTTGCTGACGAAGTGAAAGTTTCGAAGGCAGGTTTAAAGCGTGAAGTTGGTCGTAGACTAGCAGCTCGTGTTTTAAAAACATGGATCGAAGATTTCGTAGATGAGGACACCGGGGAAGTTGTATCAATTGAGCGTAACGAAGTTATTTTAGATCGTGAAACGATTTTAGATGATTTACATATCGACTTAATTGCTGATGCTGGTGTTAAATCTATCATCTTGCACAAAGAAGACGTAAATACAGCAGATTTTGCTATTATCTACAATACTTTACAAAAAGATTCAACTAACTCAGAAAAAGAAGCGATCGAGTATATCTACCGTTTACTTCGTAATGCTGAGCCACCTGATGAAGAAACAGCTCGTGGAGTAATCGACAAGTTATTCTTCTCTGACAAACGTTATGATTTAGGTGAAGTAGGTCGTTTCCGTATCAACAAAAAGTTAGGCATCGATATTCCTATGAATATCCGTGTATTAACAAGAGAAGATATTATTTTGATCATGAAATACCTGATCGAATTAATCAACTCTAAAACTGATGTGGATGATATTGACCATTTATCTAACCGTCGTGTTCGTACAGTTGGCGAACAATTATTCTCTCAATTTGGTGTTGGTTTAGCCCGTATGGCTCGTACTATTCGTGAACGTATGAACGTTCGTGATAACGAGGTATTTACACCAACCGATTTGATTAACGCTAAAACATTATCTTCTGTAATTAATTCATTCTTTGGAACGAATCAGTTATCGCAGTTCATGGATCAAACCAATCCTTTATCGGAGATTACGCATAAGCGTCGTCTTTCGGCACTAGGGCCAGGAGGTTTATCTCGTGAGCGTGCAGGTTTTGAGGTACGTGACGTTCACTACACTCACTACGGCCGTTTATGTACAATTGAAACGCCAGAAGGACCAAACATTGGATTAATTTCTTCATTGTGCGTTTTCGCAAAAGTAAATAAGTTAGGATTTATCGAAACACCTTTCCGTAGCGTAAGCAATGGTAAAGTAGAAGTAAATAAACCAATTACTTATTTAACTGCTGAAGAAGAAGATTCTAAAAATATTGCTCAAACATCAGCAGAATTAGATGAAAAAGGAAACTTTGTAAGTGACAAAGTAACTGCTCGTTACGAAGGAGATTTCCCAGTTATTGAGCCATCTAAAGTTAACTTGATGGATGTTGCTCCTAACCAAATTGCATCGATTGCCGCTTCATTAATTCCTTTCTTGGAACATGATGATGCCAACCGTGCCTTGATGGGATCAAACATGCAACGTCAAGCAGTTCCATTAATGCGTCCTGAAGCACCAATTGTTGGTACTGGTATCGAAGCTCGTGTAGCTGAAGATAGCCGTGTATTAATTAATGCAGAAGGCGAAGGAATTGTTGAATATGTTGATGCAAGAGAAATTGTAATTCGTTACAACAGAACTAGCGACGAGAAATTAGTATCGTTTGAAGGGGATGTGAGAACTTATAAATTAACTAAATTCCAAAAAACCAATCAAAGTACGTGTATGAACTTAAAACCTATCGTTAAGAAAGGTGATAAAGTTGTAAAAGGACAAGTATTATGTGATGGTTATGCAACCGATAAAGGTGAATTAGCATTAGGACGTAACTTAAAAGTAGCGTTCATGCCTTGGAAAGGTTATAACTTTGAGGATGCGATTGTAATCTCTGAACGTATTATTCGTGATGATATCTTTACATCTATTCATATTGATGAATATTCGTTAGAAGTGCGTGATACAAAACGTGGAATGGAAGAGTTAACTCCAGATATCCCTAACGTTAGTGAAGATGCAACTAAAGACTTAGATGAAAAAGGTGTTATTCGTGTTGGTGCTGAGGTTAAAGAAGGTGATATCTTAATTGGAAAAATTACTCCAAAAGGTGAAACTGACCCATCTCCAGAAGAAAAATTATTACGTGCTATCTTTGGTGATAAAGCAGGTGACGTTAAAGATGCGTCTTTACGTGTATCTCCTTCTATCAAAGGTGTTATCGTTGATAAAAAATTATTCTCTCGTGCTATTAAAGATAAAAAGCAAAAAGCTGATGAGAAGCCTTTAATTGAAAAATTAGATGCTGATCACCAAAAAGAAAATGCTAATATCAAGTATCAATTAGTTGAAAAATTATTTGAACTAGTTAATGGCCGTACTTCTCAAGGTGTTCACAACATCTTAGGTGAAGAGGTAATTACTAAAGGAACAAAATTCACTCAAAAACTATTGGAGAAAGTTGATTTCTCTGAAGTTAACCCAGGCAACTGGACAACGGATAAAGATAAGAATGAGCAAATTGAGCGTTTGTTACATAACTTCATGATCAAGTTTAATGATTATTTAGGTCAGTACAAACGTGCTAAGTTCCAGATTACTGTTGGTGATGAGTTACCAAATGGTATTGTTCAATTAGCCAAAGTTTACATCGCTCAAAAACGTAAGTTAAAAGTTGGTGATAAGATGGCTGGTCGTCATGGTAATAAAGGTATTGTTGCTCGTATTGTAAAAGACGAAGACATGCCATTCTTAGATGATGGAACTCCGGTTGATATTGTATTAAATCCATTAGGTGTACCATCTCGTATGAACATCGGACAGATTTATGAAACAGTATTAGCGTGGGCTGGTAAAGAATTAGGATTGAAATTTTCAACTCCAATTTTTGATGGTGCTACAATGGAACAAATTGATGGTTACACAACACAAGCAAACATTCCTCAATATGGCCGTACTTTCTTAATTGATGGTGGTACAGGTGAGAAATTTGACCAACCAGCAACTGTAGGTATTATCTACATGTTAAAATTAGGTCACATGGTTGATGATAAGATGCACGCTCGTTCAATTGGGCCATATTCATTAATTACGCAGCAACCTTTAGGTGGTAAAGCACAGTTTGGTGGTCAGCGTTTTGGTGAGATGGAAGTTTGGGCATTAGAAGCATACGGTGCAGCTAACGTGTTACAGGAATTATTAACCATTAAATCGGATGATGTAATGGGTCGTGCAAAAGCTTATGAAGCAATTGTAAAAGGCGAAAATATTCCTGCTCCAGGTATACCAGAATCGTTTAATGTATTAATGCACGAATTACGTGGATTAGCATTAGATGTAACACTTGACTAAGATAAAATTTAAACACTGGTGGCTGAGGCTCTCGAAGCCACCGGTGAATAAGTAAATGAATTTTTATTATCACTAAAACCAAAAAGCAAAAAAATGGCTTTAAGAAAAGATAACAAAGTAAAATCGAACTTCTCAAAAATCACGATTAGTTTAGCTTCTCCGGAAACTATTCTACAACGTAGTTCTGGTGAAGTTTTGAAACCAGAAACTATTAACTACCGTACTTACAAACCAGAAAGAGATGGTTTGTTTTGCGAGCGTATTTTTGGACCAGTAAAAGATTACGAATGTCATTGTGGAAAATACAAACGTATTCGTTACAAAGGTATCATCTGCGATCGTTGTGGTGTTGAAGTAACTGAGAAAAAAGTTCGTAGAGAACGTATGGGTCACATTAACTTAGTGGTTCCTGTTGCTCATATTTGGTATTTCCGTTCGTTACCAAATAAAATTGGTTACTTATTAGGATTACCTACTAAAAAACTAGATATGATTATTTACTACGAACGTTATGTAGTAATTAATGCAGGTACTGCCGCTCAAAACGGAACTGCTTATTTAGACTTCTTAACTGAAGAAGAATATTTAAATTTAGTTGACACTTTACCAAAAGACAATCATTTATTAGACGATAACGATCCTAATAAATTTATTGCTAAAATGGGAGCGGAAGCTTTACAAGATTTATTAGCGCGTTTACAATTAGATGAATTATCTTATGAGTTACGTCACAAAGCAAATACAGAAACATCTCAACAACGTAAAAACGAAGCATTAAAACGTTTACAGGTTATTGAGGCTTTCCGTTCAGCTAACAAACATATTGAAAATCGTCCGGAGTGGATGATCATCAAAACAGTTCCGGTTATTCCACCTGAATTGCGTCCTTTGGTTCCATTGGATGGTGGTCGTTTTGCTACTTCTGATTTAAATGATTTATACCGTCGTGTTATTATTCGTAACAACCGTTTAAAGCGTTTAATTGAAATTAAAGCACCGGATGTAATTTTACGTAATGAAAAACGTATGTTACAAGAGTCAGTAGATTCATTATTTGATAACTCTCGTAAATCAAATGCAGTTAAAACTGAGTCTAACAGACCATTAAAATCATTATCTGATTCATTAAAAGGTAAACAAGGGCGATTCCGTCAAAACTTATTAGGAAAACGTGTTGATTATTCTGCTCGTTCGGTAATTGTTGTAGGACCTGAAATGAAACTACACGAGTGTGGTTTACCTAAAGATATGGCGGCTGAGTTATTCAAGCCATTTATTATCCGCAAAATGATAGAGCGTGGTATCGTGAAAACGGTAAAATCTGCTAAAAAAATTGTAGATAAAAAAGAGCCAATTGTTTGGGATATTTTAGAAAACGTATTAAGAGGACACCCTGTAATGTTAAACCGTGCACCAACATTGCACAGATTAGGTATTCAGGCTTTCCAACCAAAATTAATTGAAGGAAAAGCAATTCAGTTACACCCATTAGTGTGTTCTGCATTCAACGCCGATTTTGATGGTGATCAAATGGCGGTTCACGTTCCGTTGGGACATGCCGCAGTATTAGAAGCGCAAATTTTAATGTTAGCTTCTCATAACATTTTAAATCCATCTAACGGTGCGCCAGTTGCTGTACCATCTCAGGATATGGTTTTAGGTTTATATTATTTAACTAAATCTAAAAAGAACTTACCTAATGATGTAGTAAAAGGAGAAGGTAAAATATTTTATAGTGCAGAAGAAGTAAATATTGCTTTAAATGAAAAGCAAATTGACATCCACGCACAAATTAAAGTACGTGTTACCAATGCTTTAGAAGAAGGAGATAAATTAGTTACTAAAGTTATCGAAACAACTGTTGGTCGTGTTATGTTTAACCAAGTTGTTCCACATGAAGTAGGTTACATCAACGAATTGTTGACTAAAAAATCTCTTCGTGATATTATTGGAATGGTAGTTAAGAAAACAGGTATGGCTAAAACTGCTAAGTTCTTAGATGATATCAAAGACTTAGGATTTAAAACAGCCTTCAAAGGTGGATTATCATTTAACCTAGGTGATATTGAAACTCCAGCTGAGAAATTTAAAATTATTAAAGATGCACGTGTGCAAGTTGATGAAGTACAGAGTAATTACTCAATGGGTTTCATTACAAACAACGAGCGTTACAATCAGGTAATTGATATTTGGGCACATGCTAACTCTAAAGTTACTAAAAAAGTAATGGATGTGTTAAGTACTGATAAACAAGGATTCAACTCTGTTTATATGATGCTTGACTCTGGTGCTCGTGGATCTAAAGAACAAATTAAACAGTTAAGTGGTATGCGTGGTTTGATGGCTAAGCCACAGAAAGCAGGTGACACAACGGCTTCCATTATTGAGAATCCTGTATTATCTAACTTCCGTGAAGGTTTATCTATCTTAGAATACTTTATTTCTACCCATGGTGCTCGTAAAGGTTTAGCGGATACGGCATTAAAAACAGCTGATGCGGGTTACTTAAC
>JBKJPW010000200.1:0-52978 GCA_046594225.1 Bacteroidia bacterium | reverse complement strand
AGATGTTTTTACCAACTATTTTTGGCCATTATACCAACAAAAAGGTGTTTGCTAAAGAGCAGACACCTTTTAAATTTATGATAAAAATAAATTTTAGTTATTTAGCATTACTGGCATTACTAACATCAACACATCCTCAGCAGGATTTGCCTTTTGTGTTGGCACAATAATACCGGCACGGTTAGGAGCGCTCATTTCAATCGTAATTTCATCGCTTTCTAAATTGGTTAACATCTCTAATACAAATTTAGAGTTAAATCCTATTTCCATGTCTTCACCAACATAGGTACACATTAATGTTTCGTGTCCTTCGTTTGCAAAATCTAAATCTTCAGCAGAAATAGTTAATTGACTTCCTGCAATTTTTAAACGAATTTGGTGAGTAGCTTTATTTGCAAATACACTAACGCGACGAATAGCACCTAAGAATGATGGTCTGTCAACTGTTAGCTTGTTTGGATTTTGTTTTGGAATTACGGCTTCGTAATTAGGATATTTTCCATCAATTAAACGACATACTAAATTGATATGTCCGAAACTAAAGTAGGCATTTGTTTTATTGAATTCTACTTTCACGGCATCATCAATACCTGCCAATAAATTCTTTAAAACATTTAATGGTTTTTTAGGCATGATAAAAGAAGCAGAGGCTCCGGCTTTAGCATCGTTACGTGTGTAGCGAACTAATTTATGTGCATCTGTTGCTACAAAAATAGAGTTTTCGTCAGTAAACTGACAAAACACACCGCTCATTACTGGTCTTAAATCATCATTACCAGTAGCAAAAATTGTTTTGTTAATGGCGTTTCCTAATACATCACTTTTAATAATAACAGAGGTAGCAGATTCTACTTTAGGTAATTTTGGATACTCGTCACCGTTATGTCCAGTTAAAGTATAATCACCTGTTTCTGTTTTTAATTTTGCGCTAAATTTTTTGTTATCAATAATAAAAGAGATAGGTTGTTCTGGTAAATTACTTAATGCCTCTAATAAGGTTTTAGCGGGGATTGCTAAATTGCCATTTTCAGATGAATCTACTTTTATGCTAGTTGTAATAGTCGTTTCCATATCACTTGCAAAAAGCGTTAAGCTGCCATTTTTAAGCTCAAATAAAAAACAATCTAAAATAGGAATGGTATTGCTGGAGTTTAATACGCCGCTAATAGATTTTAAATGTTTTAATAAAGTGGATGATGATACTACAAAGTTCATATGGCTAGTTTTTAATCAACCAAATTTAACGATATGAAAACGGTAACTGCTTTGAAAAGGCAGGTATTTATAAACTACTTTTTAACATTATTTTCTAGGCAAAAAGTATTCATAAGTTTGCAAAATTTTACCAAAAACATAAAATTGGGCTACACCAAAATCTTTTCCGTTATTATACCTTACATATAGTTGGTCAGGATCGTATTTATAGTCAATATTATACTCTTCTTTAGTAGTAGCATTGGTATGTTTGTGATAAAACTCACACACATTGGTTGCGTTATTTCTATCAGTAATTGTTAAAGTAGCAAATGGAATTCCTGATTTTGATAAGGAATCTACTAAATGATTTTTTTTATCCAAAACAATCTCACAGTTTACATTTTGAAAATAAGCAATGTATTGTTTCATTTTATCTTCTTCAAAAGTCATACTTCCTTTTTTTGTTTTTAAGCCAAAACGTTGCATACTAAACAAATCCAACACAAATGATGAGTCAGGAATTTCATGTAAGTCTAATTTTATTTGTTTAATCTGTGGGGGCCTGTAATTAATCAATAATCGGTCTCTCCAATCAATTTCAGAAGTATTGTAGCGAGTGGTTAAAAAACCGTCGAAGCCTGGGATATGGGTAATAAATGGTTCTTCATAGTTTTCTCCGGTTTCTAAATTGGTTAAAATCATGAAGGTTCCTGTATGGTCTTGAGTTGGATGCCCAACAAAATATTGTTTTACTTTTTGGCCTTTGCTATAAACTTCTATTTTGGTAGATTTAGCTGCCATGGTTTTAATAACGGTGGTTCTACTTAATTTTGATACGGGTGATTTTACTTCAACAGATCGTATAGTGTAAAGTAATAAATCAATAACGTCGGGCCGCACATGAAATTTACCATCTAAAACCCAAGCTCCTGCTTTCTTCTCAACTAGTAATTGTTTCCCGTCTTTATCCGCTAAAAATATTTTATCTATCGATGCCGTATCTTTGTATTTAAAATCACTGGCTTCCTTATCAATAGTTGATGTTTTACCTTTTGTTTTATAAATATAAATGGATATTCCAGCTAAAGCGATTAGAATAGCTAGAATGATGATGCTTGATTTTTTCATTTAGAAATAAGTTAAAATTAATTGCTATATTTTTTTTTACGGATATAATATTGAATTAATCCGAAACAAAAAATAATGAGTAAAGGAAGGCCAACGTTAGTTAATTTCCATTTTGTAACTTGAGTTGTGATTTTCTTTTTATCTAATAATCTTAATTTCACTTCACGCGAACGCAATTGTAACAAGCCTTCATCATCTAGTAAGTAATTCATACAATTCAGTAAAAAAGTTTTATTAGCAAATTGCTGATTGGAATAGCGATCATAACCTACAGGGTATATCATACCGGTACTTTGGTTATATTCGTTTTTAGCGATGTCACCATCTGTTACCACAATCATTTTTGTTGGAAGGCTTTTTTCTTTAAAGTCAAAAATACTATCTTCTAAAATAGCTCTAGTGATTCGGTTTTTATAATTTGATTCAAACTGACCCTCTAGTAAACAAGCTACGTTTTGAAATGAATTTTTAAATTGACTTTCCTGTGGTTTTAATTTTACCTGCGCTGCTATTATTCGAACAGGAGTTGGCAGGGTTTTAGTATATCTGGAGGTTTGTAGTAAAATAGTTTTACTAACGTCTTTCGCAAAAACAGTATCCAAAGTGCCAATATATTCTGTGCGAATTAAATCTAAATTTTTAACGATGGGATGGCTTGCTGATGGTAAAATTAATGGATAATAATTCCATGGAAAGGGTTTAAAATCAGCCTGACCTTTTTTGAAACCTACATTTACTGGCACTTGTGCCGATTGTAAATCCTGAACCAATACTTGATTTAATCTCACCCCATACTTAAATAAAATATCATCTAAGTTTAATTCGTTTTTAAAACCAAGCGAGTAACCTCTTGTTGTTAATGTATCGCGGTTCACATAGATCGGGTCAATTAACCACAACGCTTTACCGCCATGCATAATAAACTGGTCGATAATGAATTTATCTTTTTCATCAAACATAGAATCAGGTTGAGCAATAACAATAGCATCAGCACCTTTTAAAGCATATAATTTATGATTGATATTTACACGCGCTACATTATAATATTCTGATAAAGATCTCATAAAATCAGCACCACGAATAGTATCTAGCTCGCTATGGCCTTCAATAAATAATACTTCAGGTTTTTTTAGTAAGGTCGTTTTTTTGATGCCGTTGGTTAAACCATATTCTAATTCTTGTACAGAAATATTAATATTTTGCTCTTCGGATTGAGCAGAGAGTTGACGTTTAAATATTTGCCAAACAGATTCTTTACCCTTATAAGAAACTATTGCCCCAGGCCAGATTAATGTTTCGGACACTTTTTGATTGCTTCTGTCAACAATTTGCTCAGGCATCATGCCTTTGTCGAACAACTGTTTTTCTATTTTATCAGTTTCTTCTTTATTAGGATTATCAAGAGGGTTGATAAATTCGTATTGTAAATTATCATTTGAATAAGCCCTAAATTCATCCAATATTTCTTTAGTTTCGTTTTTTAAACGAGTAAAGTTGGGATTAAAATCACCTTGAAGATATACTTTGATATATACTACATCATCTAGTTTCTTTAGCAATTCTTTAGTGGATTCGGAAAGTGTATAACGTTTTTCGGAGGTTAAGTCGAATCGTTTAAATAAAAAAGAGGCTACAAAGTTTACAAGAAATAGTATGGTAACCACAACCACAACCATGGTTATATCTTTTTGTTTGCGTATAGATTTTTTTTGCGTCATATTACCACTTCCTGCTTTCTAAAACTAGTTTTGATAATAAATTAAAAAAAGCAATTAGGGTCACAAAATATACCACATCACGGGTATCTATTACTCCACGACTCATACTAATATAATGTTCATTCATTCCTAATCCTTTTACAATAGCATCATATTTACCAAATAATCCAGATGCTGAAATAAAATCGAAACCGACATAAGTAATAAAGCAAAGTAATAAAGCCATAATAAAAGCAATGACTTGATTTTCGGAAATAGCAGAAGCAAATGTACCAACAGCCACAAAGCCAGCACCTAAAAACAACAAACCAATATAAGAACCCCACATCCCTCCTGTATCAATATTACCTTTTGGCGCGCCTAATTGATGAACAGAATAGTAATAAATTAAGGTGGGTAGTAGAGATACTATAACTAAAATAACTCCAGCAAAGTATTTTGCTAAAACAATTTGCAGTTCAGTTAAAGGGCGGGTTAATAGTAATTCAATAGTTCCTGTTTTTTTTTCCTCCGAAAAACTTCGCATGGTAATGGCGGGAATCAAAAATAAATATACCCAGGGAGCTAAAATAAATAAGGGATCAATATTTGCAAAGCCATTTTCTAGTACATTAGATCCAGCACTTTCAGTTGGAACTAACCACATAAAAGTACCAATTCCTGTTATAAAAACACCAATGGCAATATAGCCAATCAATGAACTTAAAAAACTTCGTATTTCTTTAATTAATAAGGTAATCATACAGAATTCAAAAATAACAATAGATTTTAAAATATACTATAATTCTTATAGAATGACATTTTAATTTAGTGTAATTTAGCGTTTTTTTACAAACTACATTAAAACACTAGCTAAAATAATATCTTATTTATTTCATCCATTATTAATGGCTACTTATGGCTGTTTAATTGTGTTTTTTGGATTAACGGATACCATCTATTTTATATTTACTCCACTCAGATTAAAGTTAGTATTAACGCTTGTTATTTTTGCGTTTACATTTTTATTGCCAGTTTTAAATTTATTGATTTTAGTAAAATTGAATTACGTATCTTCTGTAATGATTGAAGATAGACGAGAAAGAACCTTTCCTTTAATTATGACAGCCTTATGTTACTTTGGGTTGTTTTATATGCTTTATGATTTTAATATTTGGCCAGCTATCAAACTATTTATATTAGGGGCAGGCTTGTGTATTTTTTTTGCAGCTATAATCAATTTATGGTGGCAAATTAGTGCACATATGATTGGAGTAGGAGGGTTAATAGGCGCTCTGTTAGCTATTTGTTATTTTATGCAAATGCCTGTTTTAATTGCTATTTGTGGATGTTTGGTAATAGCAGGTTGTATTGGCTTTGCGCGTTTAAAGCTAAATGCACATACGCCAGCTCAAGTGTACGTAGGCTTTATTTTTGGCTGTGTAGTACAATTTTCTTTATTTTTCTTGGCACAAAGCATTACATTTGTGTAGAGTTTTATGTCATAAAACATATAAATGAACAAGCAAGTATTATTACAAAACTTTTGTGTCCGTTTGTGTCTTATATGGTTTAATATTTTTTAACTTATGAACTTAATTACAGGAGCCACAGGATTAGTAGGCGCACACGTTGCTCTACAACTTTTACAGCAAGGTAAATCGGTGGTTGCTATTAAGCGTATTGGAAGTGATATATCAAAAACTAAAAAATTATTTTCTTATTACACTTCCGATTTTGAAAATCTCTTTAATAAAATAAAATGGGTCGAAGCTGATATATCTGATATTTATTCTCTATTAGATGCTTTAGAAGGAATAGAAACTGTTTATCATTGCGCTGGTTTTGTGTCCTTTAATTCAAAAGATAATAAACAAATTCACCGAATTAATACCGAAGGAACTGCTAATGTAGTAAATGCTTGTTTAGAGAAAAAAATAAAAGCGTTATGTTATGTAAGTTCTATTGCTACACTTCAAAATCCAGATATCACTAAAAATATTGATGAATCTGTTTATTGGAAATCATCACCATCAGCTAGTGATTACGCTATCAGTAAATATAATGGAGAGCGTGAAGTTTGGCGAGGTATGGAAGAAGGATTAAGTGCTGTAATTGTGAATCCAGGAATTATTTTAGGTCCTGGTTTTTGGTATCAAAGTTCTGGTAAATTGATTGATGCATGTTATAAAGGCAATCCATTTTATACAGAAGGTTCAAGTGCAACCATTGATGCTAAAGACGTTTCAGATTGTATGATTCAATTAACCGAAGAAAAACATTTTGGCAAACGATTTATATTGACGGAGAATAACTACTCGTTCAAAGACATTTTATCTGAAACTAATAAAGCTTTAGGTAAAAAAGAACCATATATTAATGCTGGAAAAGGATTATTAATAACAGCAAAATGGTTAAACGCTTTCAGCTGTATAATTACTGGTAAGGAGCCCATTATTACTAAGGAAACCATAACTGCTGGTTTAGAAAAAAACACCTTTAATAATGTTCGCATTAAGCAGACAATTAATTATGAATTTACTCCCTTAAAAGAGACTTTGACATTTGTTTGCAATGCTTTTTTAAATGATATTAAAAAATAAGTTGATGCGTAAATTTCGATATATATATGCATGTGTTATTTCCCTATCTGCATTTTTAATTACATGTAAAACCACTGAAAAAACAGTTGTTAAGGAAAAGGATGAAGTTGTTGAAGCAAAAACCGAAAAACAGTTTGAAGATGTAAAAACGATTACCTATTTACCGCCATCGTCGGATTCTGTTTCTGAAATTTCTATCAATTTGGTAGGTGATTTAATGTGTCATTTGCCACAAACAACTAATGCCAAATTAAGTAATGGTAGTTATGATTTTAACCCAAGTTTTGAGTACATAAAATCATATCTACAAGATGCTGATATTACTATCGGAAACTTAGAAACAACCTTTGCGGGTACTAGCCAGCCTTACGCTGGATACCCAGCGTTTAATAGTCCCGATGAGTATTGCACGGCTATTAAAAATGCAGGCTTTGATTTTTTAGTAACAGCTAATAACCACAGCATGGATACCAGAGAATCTGGTTTATTGAGAACCATTGAAGTGATTAAAAAACATGGTTTAGGATACTCCGGTACCTATTCAAATAAAAGAGATCATGACTCTATACGTATATTAAATATCAAAGGAATTAAATTGGGAATTTTAAATTATACCTATGGCACCAATGGTTCTTATCCTAGTTCCGATCACCAATACATGCTTAATGTAATTGATTCCACAGGCATTGTGTCTGCTGTAAAACAGGCTAAAAAGCTAGGAGCAGAGATAGTTTTAGTCTTTTACCATATGGGTTTAGAAAACATAACAGAGCCTACCCAGGCACAAAAAGATGCTGTGCGTTTTGCTTTAGAAGCAGGGGCCACACTAGTAATAGGCGCTCATCCCCATGTTATAGGGCCAACCAAAAAAGTATATTCCAACGTTATAAAAGACACAGCGTTTGTGGCTTATTCTTTAGGTAATTTTTTATCTAATCAGTATTGGAGATATACAGATGCGGGCGTTATTTTAAAATTAAATATTCAAAAAAATTACACAAAAAAAACAGTATCTTTTATAGAGGCAAGTTTTATTCCAACCTTTGTTTATAGGGGAGATGGGACAAAAAAGATGCATATTATATTTCCTGCAGAGTGGGGTTTGGATAGCACTAAATTGCCCAGTTTTTTAACAAATTCTCATCAGAAAAAAATGACAGAAGCATTTGATGACACTAAAAAAATGATGACTAAAACGAACCCTGAATTAAAGTTGAATTTGGTAAAATAATTGGATTTTGAAGAAAATTAAAAAAAAATGCATTTTTTTTTGGTTTAATAATGAAAAACTGTACATTAGTGTATTATAAACCGAGATATTTTTAGAGAATTTTTATGCATATAGCAATTGCCGGTAATATCGGTTCAGGAAAAACAACATTAACATCGTTACTAGCCAAGCACTATAAGTGGACTCCTCACTACGAGGATGCCGACGATAACCCTTATTTGAATGATTTTTATGACGATATGCAACGTTGGTCATTCAATTTGCAAGTTTATTTCCTAAATTCTCGTTTTGGTCAAGTTCAAGAAATCAGACAAGGCAAACAAAAAGTTGTTCAGGATAGAACAATTTATGAAGATGCGTACATTTTTGCACCAAATTTGCATGCAATGGGTTTAATGACAACCCGCGATTACGAAAACTACTTTAGTTTGTTTAAATTAATGGATAGTTTAGTAAAAGCACCAGATTTAATTATTTATTTAAGAGCTTCTGTTCCTACTTTAGTAAAACAAATACAAAAACGCGGTAGAGAATACGAAAACTCTATTCGTTTAGACTATTTAAAAAGATTAAATGAAAGATACGAAGCTTGGATTACAACATATGAAGGTGGTAAATTATTAATTGTAGATATCGATGAGATTAATTTTTCTGAAAGCAAAGAAGATTTAGGAAAAGTAATTAGAATGATAGATGCAGAAGTAAACGGACTATTTAAATAAGATATTTTGAGCGATAACTTACATAGCGAAAAAGAATTTGTTCAGGAGCAATACGAGCAAATATTGCGCGCTCATCAACAAGATGAAACTGTTTTGGTTTCTCATTACGGTGAGTTATCTCAAAGTGTTATATCTAGTTTAGAGGGAAGTGTTGAAGAGAAAATCACCTCTTTAGAAATTTCTAAAGGACCAATCAAAAAAATATTCTTTATTAGTGTTGAAACATTGCAAAACATGTTACTTCATGGTCATAAAAATAATCAAGGAGAGCAACACAACTTCTTTATTTTAGTGAAGAACGGAGAAAATCTAAAAGTTATTTCTTCAAACTTAGTAGCTAATAGTTCTATTTCAGCCCTTGAAAAACAAATAGATACTATAAATTCTTTTGATGATGAAAAAGCATTAAAAGCATACTATTTAGAACACTTAGAAAACAATACGATGAGTGATAAAGGTGGCGCAGGCCTAGGATTTATTACTATTGGCATGAAGAGTGGAAATAAACTAAAAGTTGATTTCAAAAAAATTAACGACCAGTTTTCTTTATTTACTTTAACTTCCGCAGTTAATTTAAGCTAGTTTTTTTACCGAGTAATTTCCTGATTTTCCTTCAATTAAATTAAGGCCACAATTTCCATCTTTTTCTATTAATCCAAATTGATTTTCTATTCCTAAAAATTGCGCGCCATTATAAGTTGCAGCTTGCAATAAACTTTCTAGTGAAATAGTTGATTGATGTTTTAAAATAGTATTTATTTCACTAATAATAGATAACTGATAATTGCTTGCTAAGCTATCCGTGCCAAGTGTTAGCTTACATTGTTGAGATTGCAATAACGAAATATCAGGCAATCTATTTTCTATATATAAATTAGCATTTGGGCACAAGCACCAATACAATAACTGATGTGCTTTTTGAGTAATTTGAATATCATCCTTATTAGTAAATATATTATGTACTAATAAGGTACAAACATTTTTATGTAAAGCTGACTCAATACTCTGCAAACTACTTTTTCCAGTGGCTTTAAAATAATCAATAGAAATATTTATCGCTTCATATAATCTTAAATAATCTCCTGATTTGTTTTGAAAAAAATCATTTTCGGCTTTACTTTCTTGATTGTGAATGCTTGTCGGTTTTTTTATGGAGGCACAGTTATTTGTGATAAACTCAATAAGTTCTAATGCAGTGCTGTAAGGCGCATGAGGCGCTAAAGAGGCAGATAATTGGTTATTTTCAAATTTAACTAATAAATCCTTTCCTGTATCAAAAACAAGTTGTGCTCGCTCAGGATTTAAAGCAATTAATTCAACGAAAGTATGGTAGTATAAATCAGATTGTTGCTTTGCGGTTATAGATATATGTGAATTACTAATATCGCCAACTGCTACAATACCTTGCCTTTGCATTTCCTTATCGGCAGCTAACATAGCTTCTTTTTGTAACTCAATAGATAGTTCGTTTCGGTTTTTCATTACCCCTAAACCGAAATCAACAATGCCGGTGTGTTGTTTAATAATACCTTTTAAATGACTTAATTCTAAATGACAATGGGTATTAATAAAACCTGGAGTTATAATGCCTTCAAAGTATTCTATATTAGTTTTCTCAACGCTATCAATAGTAACTATATCACAAATTTTATTCTTATCATTTAATACTAAAATTGTATTTATGGGTAAAAACTCTTTTCCTGAAAAAATCTGTGTAGCTGTAATGTAGCGCATAATATTCAATTTATTTTACGTCTAGTTGGTAATTCCCCTCCTTTGGAGGGGTGTCCGCAGGACGGGGTGGTTTTTATTCTTTTTATTTACTGTAATGCTTAATAATATATTCTTCTAATTCAGTCATCGTTTTTGTCATATTATTTAAAATATCTCCAACTGTAATTCTGTATACTTTTAAGTTTAATGATTTTAAGTACTCTTCCCTTGTGTTATCATATTCTTCTTTGCCTATATGACTTGAACCATCTATCTCAATAACTAATCCTAATTGTTTTATGTAAAAATCCACAATGTAATTTCCAATAACACGTTGCCTATCAAAGTCTATTTTATCAAAGCCTCCTTTAGTCACTTGTTTCCATAACAATACTTCTGATAATTTTCTTGCCTGACGCAAAGATCTAGCTCTTTCCTTTAATTTAGGGTTGTATGGCAGTTCAAATAGTGGGTTTGGTTTAAGAATTATGCCATTAATTTCTAAAGCTTTGGTGCGTGGGATGCTAAAAAAAGACACTCCGTCCTGCGGACACCCCTTTGTAAGAGGGGAATGAGAGGCAGGAATATGTTTTAGTTTAGTAACCATATAATCTGTGGTTTTG
The DNA here is from genome assembly GCA_046594225.1 of Bacteroidia bacterium. Taxonomy (GTDB): domain Bacteria; phylum Bacteroidota; class Bacteroidia; order B-17B0; family Aurantibacillaceae; genus UBA4416. The sequence continues at coordinate 42,064 of JBKJPW010000200.1, read as the reverse complement.
GCTAATAAAGATAAATCTTTTTTTGCTAATAAAAACTTATCTTTGCATATAGAACATGCCAACAAAAAAAGATATACGCGCCCTCAGCGAAGCTGAAATTATTGATTTCCTTAAAGAAAAAGGAGAGGCTAAATTTCGTGCTAAACAAATTTATGAATGGCTTTGGAAAAAAACTGCTCATAGTTTTGATGATATGTCTAATCTATCAAAACCACTGCGAGATTGGCTAAATGAAACCTTTGTTATTAATGCCGTTACAGTAAGTGATATGCAGGTAAGTAATGACAAAACTATTAAATGTGCTATGAAGTTAGCAGATGGAAATGTGGTGGAGGGCGTTTTAATTCCTACTAAAACCCGTATGACGGCTTGTATCTCATCGCAAGTGGGTTGTAGTTTAACGTGTAAATTTTGTGCTACAGGTAAATTAAAACGTTTACGTAATTTAAATGCCGATGAAATTTATGATCAAGTTGCTTTAATTAAAGATTTAGCCGAAACAAAATACAATCAAGCGCTCACCAATATTGTATATATGGGCATGGGCGAACCTTTATTAAATTACGCAGAAACTATTCGTTCAGTAGATAGAATTACTTCTCCTGATGGATTAGGGATGAGCCCGAGCCGTATTACAGTTAGTACTGCTGGTATTGCAAAAATGATTATGAAGTTAGGTGATGATCAAGTAAAGTTTAATTTGGCTGTTTCTCTTCATGCGGCTAATGATGAAAAGCGAAATCACATCATGCCAATTAATGAAACAAATTCGTTAGATAGTTTAGAGGGAGCTTTGAATTATTTTTTTGAAAAAACAGGTTCTCGTGTAACGTTTGAATATATTGTATTTAAAGATTTTAATGACGGCATTATTGACGCTCGTGAATTAGGAGATTTCTGTAAAAAAACAACAGCAAAGGTTAATATTATTGAGTACAATCCTATTGATGATGGTGAATTTAAACAAACAACCCCTGAACGTTTAGAGGCTTTTGTAAAACATTTGGAAGGAAGAGGAATTATTGTTAATGTTCGCAGAAGTAGAGGTAAAGATATTGACGCTGCTTGTGGGCAATTAGTCAATAAAAATAAATCAACGGTTCAGGTGTTTAAATAAAACAAATGAAAAAGTATATACCAACAAAGCAATCAATGAAAGAGTGGTTTAAGGCCATTGCTATTTCTTTTGTTTGTGTATTAACGATTAGAACCTTTTTATTTGAAATATCTCCAGTAAGCTCTCCATCTATGGAAAAATCATTAATGACAGGAGATTATATGTTTATTAATAAGCTCTCTTACGGACCTCGTTTACTTAAAACCCTGTTTAGCATGCCTTTTATTAATCAAAGTTATTATTCTGATATTATTTCTTTACCATATATGCGATTGTTTGGCAGTCCTGATATAGAAAGAAATGAAGTTGTGGTTTTCAATTACCCTATAGAAGATGAGTATCCTGTTGATCATAGAACTTATTTTGTGAAACGATGCGCGGCATTACCTGGCGATAGCTTTAAAATTGTAGATGGCTTAGTGTATGTGAATAATAAATTAATAGATGATGAATATAATTTACAATTCAATTATCATTTAAAATCCGATAAAATTTTAGACACAATATTTACTACTCAATATAATTTGATGGAAGGCGGGAAAATTTCAGACAATAATGATTATTCATATACCTTAACAAAGAATTTAGCAGATACTTTAAGGAGTAAAATTTACATTACAGAAATTCGAAAAAATAGTGAGAAAAAAGATATGTGGGATGAGTTTGTGTTTCCTTTTAATGCGCATTATAAATGGAATGTAGATAATTATGGTTCATTAAAAATCCCCGCAAAGGGAGATACTATAGCCTTAGACTCTGTGAATTTATGTATTTATGAAAGAATTATTTCAGCATACGAAGGCAACACTTTAGAGTTAAAAAGTGATAGCATTTATATAAATGGGGAATACAGAACTAATTACATCGTTAAACAAAATTATTATTTCATGATGGGCGATAATCGTCATAACTCTCAAGATAGTCGCCATTGGGGATTTGTACCAGAAGATCATATTATAGGGAAAGCTACTCGCATTATGTTTTCTAATGATAAACTATTTGGTACTGGTATAAGATGGGACAGATTTTTTCAAGCTATTCAATAGGTATGAGTTCAGTTTTATTATCTACGGCGTATTTGCCAAATTTAAAATATCTTTCCCAATTAATTGATAACGATAATATTGTGTTAGAGTATCACGAATATTATGTAAAGCAAACACAACGCAACCGTTGCGATATATTAAGTTCAACAGGTGCACTGAGGTTAAGTATCCCTTTAGTGCAACAAGCAGATAAGGAAATAATCAGTCAAAAACGAATTTCGTATGCCGAAAAATGGCAGCACCAACATTGGCGAACCATTACAACAGCCTATAAAAACTCCCCTTATTTCGAGTTTTTTGAGCATGAGTTTAAACCATTTTATGAAACTGAATATGAATTTTTGTTTGAATATAATTTAGAAATTATAAAAACAGTTTTAAATATTTTGAGAGTAAAAAAAGAAATAAAACTAACTTCACAATTTGAGCTGAATCCAAATAATATAATTGATTTTAGAAAAATAAATTACAATGAATTCGATTTGAATTTCACTGCAAAACCTTACTATCAGGTGTTTGTTGATAAGTTAGATTTTACGCCAAACTTAAGTTGTTTAGATGCTTTGTTTAATGTGGGATTGGAAACAAAGTCTTTATAAATAGATGTCACTTTGCGTAGTCGAGAAACGTTCTTCTAATCGAAATCTTGTTCTCCACTCCGCTCGAACTGACAAATTTTTAATTAAATCTTTATCCCAACAACTAATACATCATCTGTTTGATCTAAATCTTGCTTCCAGTTATTGAAAGAGTATTCTAAAAAAGCTTCTTGTTCTTCCATATTCATATCATGTATGGTGCTTAACAAATCTTTGAAATTGGATTTATTCAATTTTTTATTTCTCTCTCCTCCAAACTGATCAATAAATCCATCTGTAAATAAATAGATACTATCATCTTTTTGTAATTGAAATAACTGTATATCAAATTGTTTTTCGATGCCAGAGTAAAAACCAATAGGGTAACGACTTCCCTTTAATTCAGTTATTTCTCCCGCTCTTGATATTAATATTGAACGAAATGCGCCTGAAAAAGATAGCTCGTTTGTTATCTTATTAATTCTAACTAACGATACATCCATGCCATCATTAAATGTAGCGTCTTGATTTTTATTAATTGATTTTTCCAATTCTTCATCTAATGCTTTTAATATATCTGAAGGATTAGATATTTTTCTATTAATAAATACTTCTTTAAACATTGAATTTGCAACCATACTCATCATAGCTCCTGGCACACCGTGTCCAGTGCAATCAACAACAGCTATGTATTTGTATGATTCATTTTCATAAAACCAATAGTAATCACCACTCACAATATCTTTTGGCTTATATAACAAAAATGAATTTTCAAAACAAGCTCTCAATTGCTCTTGAGTTTGTAAGATAGATTGTTGTATACGCTGCGCATAGTAGATGCTATCTTTGATGTCTTTATTTTGTTCCAACAACTGCTTATTACTTTCCAGTAATCTCTTTTCGTTGAGTTTATTATCCGTTACATCATAACCAATACCTATCAACTGCTCTTCATTTAAATAAGAGACATTCCAACGAATCCATTTTTTGCCACCAGCAGCCGTTTTTAATTCGTGCTCAAATGTTTGAGTAGAAATTTTACGATTGCTGAATATTTTTACAATTTTATCTTTCACTTCTTCACCTTCTGGTTTTGAGAAACGCGTTGCTTCCCACCAGTTGTAGCCAAGAAGATCTTGAGAGTTATAACCCAGTAAATGTTGAGCAGATTTGCTAACATAATCTATACTACCATCGTTATTTAAAACAACGATTAGTGTATTTAGTTTATCCAGGATTTGATCCTGTATATCAATGGCAAACATTTGCGAAAAATTTTAAAATGAAAAAATGTGAAAACTATTGGTATGACTAGCGCATACAGATATTACCCGTGGAAATTCGGCGATATCTATTAAAAATAATACAGTATGTAAAAGTGTTGTTCACGGCACAAATATATTACATTATTTATCACTCCAAACAAAAAATATAAAAAAATAAAAACCCCTTGATTATCAAGAGGTTTAAGAGAGGTGTTTTCTAGTGAAGCTTAGTACTTATCAAACTAATAAATTCTTTTCTTGTAGCATCTTTTAAAAACTCACCGGTAAATGCCGATGTAGTTGTAGCACTATTCTGTTTTTGTATTCCACGCATTTGCATACACAAGTGAGAGCATTCAATTACTACAGCAACACCATGAGGGTTTAATGTATCTTGAATACAATCTCTAATTTCATTAGTTAAACGTTCTTGTACTTGTAGTCTTCTAGCAAAGGCATCAACTACTCTAGGTAGTTTGCTTAATCCTACAATTTGTCCGTTTGGAATATATGCGATGTGCGCTTTTCCAAAAAATGGCAATAAATGATGTTCGCACAAACTATATACTTCAATATCTTTTACAATCACCATTTGGCTATAATCTTCTTTAAACATAGCTGATTTTAAAATTTCAGCTGGATTTAAATCATACCCTTGTGTCAAGAATTGCATAGCTTTAGCTGCTCTTACAGGTGTTTTTAATAAACCTTCACGCGTTGGATTTTCGCCTACATCATCTAAAATATTTTTATACATATCAGAAATAGAGTCAACCAATTTATCATTGTATTGATCTATTTTTTTGTAGCCAGTAATATCGTGTTCAAATTCTTCGTTTAGCATGTTTTAATTTTTAAGGATAACAACAGAAAACAACAAATGTTTATTCTCCAAAATATTCCACATAATTACTATCGGTTTCGTACAGTTTAATTCCATGTAAAGTAGCGCCCATTTCTTTAATTTTTGGAGCTAAAATATTCCAAATAAAAATAGCTACATTTTCTGTAGAAGGCATAATAGGCATCCCTTTCACGTCAATATTTAAATTTTTATGATCTAAAACTTCAGTAACGTCTGTTCTTATTAAAGTACTTAAGTCTTTTAAATTAACTACGAAGCCTGTATCTGGGTTAATTTCGCCTTTAACAGTTACAAATAGTTCGTAGTTATGGCCATGCCAGTTTTTATTGGCACATTTGCCAAAAACAGTGTTATTTTGTTCTTCATTCCAAGCCGGATTAAATAATTTGTGTGCGGCGTTAAAATGTTCTTTGCGGGTAATATAAATCATAGTAAATTAACAGTTGTAAAAATACTAATTATAAATGAACATTTTAATCGTATCGGCCACAGAATTTGAAGTAAAACCATTACTAGGTTTTCTTGGAATTGCCTTGCCAACAATAGGCATGAATAATGCAAATATAGATTTCGAGGGAAAAGAGATTCAGGTACTGATTACAGGAGTTGGTATGGTTAACACAGCATTAATGATGGGAAGGTATTCTTCTAACAATTATGATTTAATTATAAATGTAGGTGTTTGTGGTGCATTTGATACAAATTTAGAATTGGGACAATTAGTAAATGTGACAGAAGATATTTTGAGTGAATTGGGTGCGGAAGATGGAGATGCATTTTTAACCTATGATCAGTTAAACCTTCCAGGAGAGCATATTTTTTCTGCAACTAACAAAGATTCCTATTTAATGGTTGAACTTTTAAAAAAGGTAAAGGGTATTACAGTAAACACAATTCATGGCAATGATAGAAGCATTCAAAAAGTAAAACAATTATATAATCCGTATGTAGAAAGTATGGAAGGCGCTGCTTTTTTTGCTGCTTGTTCAGGAATGTTAGGAAACTGCATTCAAGTTCGCACTATTTCTAATTATGTAGAGAAACGCAATAAAGAGAAATGGCAAATGCCTTTGGCAATTAAAAATTTGAATGATTTTTTAATAACATTTATTAAGAATGTGTAATGTGAAAATATCTACTTTTGTAATGCGATTCTAATAATTTACTAATGAACTTCACCCTCGGTTTTTCTCCTTGTCCAAACGACTGCTTTATTTTTGATGCCTTAGTGCATAAAAAAATAGACACAAAGGGTATTGATTTTACTGTTGTGATGGAAGATGTGGAGGCTTTGAATAATAGAGCTTTTAAACAAGACTTAGATATTACTAAATTAAGTTATCATGCTTTTTTATATTTAACCAATCAGTATGCTTTATTAAATAGTGGTAGTGCTTTAGGTTTTAATTGCGGGCCATTATTAGTTCAAAGTTCAAAATTTAGAGTTGAAAATACAGATGCGGCCAGTATTGCTATTCCTGGTAAATATACAACCGCTAATTTTTTATTGTCGCTAGCGTTTCCTAATGCAAAAAATAAAAAAGAATTATTATTTAGTGATATCGAAGAAGCTGTTTTATCTCACAAAGTAGATGCTGGTTTATTAATACACGAAAACAGATTTACCTATCAAGAAAAAGGATTAGAAAAAATAATTGACTTAGGCGAGTTTTGGGAAAGTTTAATTCATGCACCTATTCCTTTAGGTGGAATTGTTGTTAAAAGAAGTATGGATGTTAAACTTCAAAAAACAATTGATAGTTTAATTAAACAAAGTGTTGAATATGCTTTTGCTAATCCCGAAAGTTGTATGAATTTTGTAAAACAACATGCTCAAGAAATGAGTGAAGAGGTGATGAAAAAACATATTGCTTTATATGTGAATCAATTCTCGGTTGATTTAGGAGAAATTGGCAAAAACGCCATTCAATTATTATTTGATAAAGCTACTGAAAATGGCTTAATCGAGGGGGTAGCCCCTCAAATTTTTGTTGGCTAATTCCGTTCATCAACTGAAATGCGCAATTCATATAAAAATTGCCCATTTCTTGATAAAATCCTTTTATATTTATAAAAAATACATTTATGCAAAAATTAGTTTTAATAGCTTCTTCACTTTTTTTGGGAGCTAATGCGTTTGCTCAAATTCTTACACCAGGTATTAATTTAAGTTATATCGATTCATCGGTAAGTCCTCGTAACGACATTTATAAATTTGCGAATGGCAAATGGTTAAATACTCAAAAAATACCAGCAAGCGATGGTAGTTGGGGTAGCTTTAATGAGATCAACGAACGTAATGTTGCTAATTTAAAGGCTTTGATGTTAGAAGTGTCTAAAGACACTAAAGCCTTACCAGGAAGTAATAATCAAAAATTACGTGATTTTTATGCAACAGCTATTGATTCTACAAAAGCAGATAAAGATGGTATTAAACCAATTAGTGCTGATTTAGCGGCTATTGATTTAATTAAAACAAAAGATGAATTATTAAAAACTACTGCTTTATTAAATAAAAAAGGCGTTGGCGGTATGCTTGGTTTTTACGTGTATTCTGATTTTAAAAATAGTAATGCTAATACATGTTATTTAGCACAATCAGGTATGGGATTGCCTGATAAAGATTTTTATTTCGAGCCACGATACGAATCTGTAAAGAAAGAATATAGTGAACATATTGCACGTATGTTTGAATGTTTAGGGAATTACCCCGAATCAGCAAAAGCAAATGCTGAAACCATTATGAAAATTGAAACAGAATTAGCAAAAAATTCTCAAAATGCAGTTGAACAACGTGATCCGCAAAAACAATATAACCCTTTTACAAAAGCTGAATTAGTAAAATTAACGCCTAATGTAAACTGGAATATTTATTTTACTACTATTGGAATTAAAACTCCTGAAAACATTGTTTTAAATCAGCCTAAATATTACGAAGGGCTAAATTCATTAATTAACACGATCACAATTGCTGAATGGAAAGTGTTTTTAAAATGGAATTTAATTCAGACTGCCGCACCTTATTTATCTAGTAAATTTGTAAGCGAAAGTTTTAAATTTCAAGGAACTGTATTAGCAGGTAAAAAAGAAATGAAACCTCGCTACAAACGCGTGCAAGCGTCTACGGATGAAGCATTAGGAGAAGCATTAGGTAAATTATACGTTGAAAAATATTTTGATACTAATTCAAAAAAGAAAGTAAACGAAATGGTAGATAATTTAATTGCAGCTTACCGTGTTCGTATCGAATCTCGCGATTGGATGAGTACCGAAACAAAAGCTCAGGCGCAATTAAAACTAGATAAGATTATTAAAAAATTGGGATTCCCTGATAAGTGGATTGATTATAAAGCATTAACTATTACTAAAGAGTCTTATTGGAAAAATGTGGCAGCAGCTCGTAGATTTCAATATGGCCGAATGTTAGCTAAAATTGGTAAACTAGTGGATAGAATGGAGTGGGGCATGACTCCTCCAACAGTAAATGCTTACTATAATCCAACATCAAATGAAATTGCTTTCCCTGCTGGAATTATGCAAGTGCCATTTTTTGATGTAAACTCAGATGATGCATTTAATTATGGTGTGATGGGTTCTATTATCGGACATGAATTAACCCATGGTTTTGATGATCAAGGTTCACAGTTTGATGCGGATGGTAATTTAAAAATGTGGTGGACAGAATCTGATTATAAAAATTTTACTGATAAAACTAAATTAATTATCGAACAGTTTAATGGTTTTGTTGCTATTGATACTTTACATGTAAATGGAGAGCTAACTCAAGGCGAAAACATTGCTGATTTAGGTGGTTTAACTATGGCTTATTATGCTTACCAAAAATCATTAAACGGAAAAAAATCTCCAGTAATGGCTGGGTTTACTGGTGAACAAAGATTCTTCTTAGCATGGGTACAAGGCTGGAAAACTTTAATAAGAGATGCATCGTTAAAACAATTAATTGCTACTAACCCACATTCGCCAGGTAATTTTAGAGCCGTTGGCCCATTAAGTAATATGCAAGAATTTTATGATGTCTTTGGTGTAAAAGAAGGTGATGGAATGTTTAGACCGGTTGCTAAACGTGTAAATATTTGGTAATCTGTTTCTTGATTTTATATTAGTAGGAAAGGGGCGAAAGCCCCTTTTTTCATTACCAGTTATTTGAAAAATGGAACGCTGATACCACTGATTTTTTATGATGAATATGATTAATTACTTTAGTGCATTTGTATATTTCAATTAAACATAATAAAAAATCTTTTTTTATCTTAATTATCATAATAATCAGCGTTCCATTTTACCAAACGATAATTATGCAATAGACCTAATAATGCACGAAAACCTGCCTAATCTGCATCATCTGTGTTCTATTCAAACTACTAACCCTTATTCGTTAATAAGTTTGGTTGAATTATATATCAATAGCCTTCATTATAAATAAATTTAATCTGTTACAATTAACCGACGTAAAATATACCATGAGCGACATTCAACATTTTTTTAAACCAATTGAATTAGAAAGAGATTCTTATTCTGAAAATCAAATTGGCAAAGCAGTTAATGCTTATACAACAGATTCTAACTTCCCTGATTTACAAGATATTGATATGGCAATAGTTGGCGTTTGCGAAGACAGAAGAGCATACACTAATGTTGGTTGTGCTACTGCACCAGATAAAGTAAGAGATTATTTTTATTCACTATATCCAGGTAGTTTTCGTCCGCGTATTGTTGATTTAGGGAATATTCAACCAGGTCATGATGTAGAAGACACTTACTATGCTTTAAAATCAACGGTAGAATATTTAATTCGCAATAATGTCATTCCTATTATTATTGGTGGGAGCCAGGATTTAACTTACGCTCAGTTTTTAGGTTATGAAAAACTAGAACAAACGATTAATATTGCCGCTATTGATTCAACTTTTGATTTAGGAAATCCGGAAGAAGATGTAACGAATACAGCTTACTTAGGAAAAATTATTTTACATCAACCAAACTTCTTGTTCAATTACAGTAATATTGGTTACCAAACGTATTTAGTAGATCAAACGGGTTTAAGTATGATGAATAAATTATATTTTGATACTTACCGTTTAGGCCAAGTGCGTGATGCTATTGAAGAATCAGAGCCTATCATTCGTCATGCAGATATGTTAAGCTTTGATATCACAGCAATTAAACATAGCGATGCGCCTGCAAATCCTAATGCATCGCCAAATGGATTCTATTCAGAAGAAGCTTGCCAAATGATGCGTTATGCTGGCATGAATGATAAATTATCTTCCATTGGTCTTTATGAAATTAATCCAGAGTATGATACGCAAGGCAAAACAGCTAATTTAGCGGCTCAAATGATTTGGTGTTTTATGGATGGTTTTTATAATCGTAAAAATGATTTCCCATCCCGCACAAGTTCTGATTATGTGAAATTTCATGTGGTATTACAAGACGAAAAATATGAAATTAACTTCTTTAAGAGCAAAAAAAGCGATCGTTGGTGGATGGAAATCCCTTACCCTCCAACAAAGGGGTTAAAGTTTGAGCGACACACCTTATTACCTTGTTCTTACAAAGATTACGAAATGGCGGTGAATAATGAAATTCCTGACCGTTGGTGGCAAACCTATCAGAAATTAGCGTAATTACTCGTCATTCTGAACTTGTTTCAGAATCTCAAAAAATCAATGTTTCTACTAAAAGCCCTTTTTAAACATTAAAAAGGGCTTTTTGTTTACCTATATAAAACGTACTTTTAACCTGTAAAAATTAAGCACATGAATGTTCAGTCACTTTTAAAGCGCGCCCTTAATCTCGAATTTTTATCGATTGAAGAAGGTGTGTTTTTATATGAAAATGCAACAACTGCCGAGTTAGCTTTTGTTGCCAATGATATCAGAAAGATTAAGAAAAATAATTCCAATAAAGTTACTTGGCAAATTGATAGAAACTTAAATACAACCAATGTATGTATTGCTAACTGTAAATTCTGTAACTTCTATCGTATACCAGGTCATAAAGATGCTTATATCACAGATATAGAAACCTATAAACAAAAAATCGAAGAAACTATAAAGTATGGTGGAGATCAATTGTTATTGCAAGGCGGACATCATCCAGATTTAGGATTAAGTTTTTATGTGAATTTATTTAAAGAATTAAAATCATTATATCCTTCTATTAAATTACATTCATTAGGGCCACCAGAAATTGCACATATTACTAAATTAGAAAAATCAACTCACACAGAAGTTTTAAAAGCACTGGTAGAAGCTGGTTTAGATAGTTTGCCAGGAGCAGGAGCTGAAATTTTAAATGATAGAGTTCGCCGTTTAATTTCAAAAGGAAAATGTACAGGGCGTGAATGGTTAGATGTGATGCGTGCTTGTCACCAATTAAATATTACTACCTCTGCTACGATGATGTTTGGTCACGTTGAAACTATTTATGAACGCTTTGAGCATTTAGTATGGTTGCGTGAAGTACAATCAGAAAAACCAGCTCATGCAAAAGGATTCTTAGCATTTATTCCATGGCCTTTTCAGGATGATGGGACTTTATTAAAACGTGTCAAAGGTGTTTCTAATAATGTAAGTTCAGACGAATACATCCGTATGCTGGCGTTAAGCCGTATCATGTTACCAAATATCGAAAACATACAAGCAAGTTGGTTAACCGTTGGTAAAGCAACAGCACAAATTTGTTTACATAGTGGCGCTAATGATTTTGGCAGCATTATGATTGAAGAAAATGTGGTAAGTGCTGCGGGAGCTCCTCATCGTTTTACTTACAAAACAATTCAAGATGCTATTAAAGAAGCAGGATTTGAACCTCAATTGAGAAATCAACAATATGGCGAAAGAGAATTGCCAAAAGAAATTGTTGAGCAAGTTGTAAATTATTAAAGCAGACAATTGATGAACGTTATTATTACAGGAGCAAGTAGAGGCATTGGTTTTGAGTTGACTCAGCAATTTTTAAATGTTGGTTATACCGTTTTTTGTTTAACCAGAAACTTAGAGCCTTTAAAAGCGATTACTCATGCTAATTTAAAGCCTATTTCAACTGATTTAAGCTCTCAAGAAAGTATTGATAAAGCTGTTTCTATTATTAAAAAAGAAACATCTCATATTGATTGTATCATTCACAATGCAGGTTCTTTAATAAATAAGCCTTTTGAAAATATTGCCTATTCTGATTTAGAAAAAGTATATAAAGTAAATGTATTTGCACCTTATTATTTAACACAACAACTATTATCTGTTCTTGGAAAAGAAAATAAATCGCACGTAGTTACTATTAGTAGCATGGGTGGATTTCAAGGCAGTGCAAAGTTTGCTGGACTTTCTGCTTACAGTTCATCAAAAGCGGCAGTTGTTGGTTTAACAGAATGTTTAGCTGAAGAGTTAAAAGAGAAAAACATTTCAGTAAATTGTTTAGCTATTGGTGCAGTGCAAACAGAAATGTTAGCAGAAGCTTTCCCTGGTTACCAAGCTCCTTTATCTCCAAAACAAATGGCAGAATATATATATGATTTTGCCACAAAAGGACATCTATATTATAACGGAAAAATTTTACCCGTATCATCAAGCACACCTTAGGTATGAAGACAGTATATACATGTTTATTAATATTGAGCAGCCTTTCTTTTTTTTCTCAAACTAAAAAAGTGAAAATTAAATTAGTACAATATATTCCTTATTGTGGCGGAGCTAAACCAACAGCCGAAATCCAAAAGGCTGTAGCAAAACCAGTAAGCTATTCCAATAAAAAATTAATTGTTATTTCTAATACTCAAAAAGTAGATACTGTATTAACGGATAAAAATGGGTATTTCGTAAAAATTTTGAGTTATGGTAATTACAAGGTTTATGAACCATGGAAATATTATAATCAAATTCCAAAAGGGATTTCCGCTGATAATCTTAACGCAGATTGCTTAAAACAAGAATGGGTAAAAGAAGATTTAAGAATTTCGGTCTCTAAAAAAGGAGTTTTTATTGATAATGAAATGAAGTACCCAAAATGTCCTTATCAGTTTCCGTGTTTAATTAATAAACATTTACCAAGATAAATGAGACTTTATTTCAGCATATTATTTTCTTGTTTGATTCAATTAGTTTTTGCTCAAGAATTAACACAAACAATTAGAGGCGTAGTTTTAGATAAACAAACCCAAAGTCCTTTGCCTGGCGCAGTCATTAGTATTTTAAATTCCGAGCCAATAAAAGCAACAACAACAGATGAAAATGGAAAATTTCGTTTTGATAATATTTTGCTAGGTAGAAAACAATTAAAAATTTCATTAATTTCTTACAAAGAAAAATCGCAAACAGTTGTTTTAACAACAGGAAAAGAAACTGTTTTAAATATTGAGTTAGAAGAAAGTGCTGTTCAAGGTCAAGAAGTTGTGATTACCGCAGAGATTGACAAAACAAAAACTAATAATAAAATGGCTACTGTTAGTTCTCGTGTATTTAGTACTGAGGAAGCAAACCGTTATGCTGGTAGTAGAGGAGATCCTGCTCGTATGGCCGCCAATTATGCAGGAGTAAGTGGAGCAAACGACAGTAGAAATGATATTATTGTAAGAGGTAATTCGCCTTTAGGAATTTTATGGCGATTAAATGGATTAGATATTCCTAATCCTAGTCACTTTGGTAGTATGGGCTCTTCGGGCGGACCAATCAGTATTTTAAACAATAATACATTAGATAATTCAGATTTTATGACAAGCGCTTTTCCGGCTGATTATGGAAATGCAACAGCGGGCGTATTTGATTTGAAAATGCGTACAGGTAATAATGAAAAATATGAATTTTTGGGAATGGTTGGATTTAATGGATTTGAGTTAGGTGCTGAAGGCCCATTTAGTAAAAAGAAAAAGAATGCTTCTTTTATGGTGAATTACCGTTATTCAACACTTTCTGTTTTTAAATATATAGGTTTAGATTTTGGAACAGGAAGTGCAGTGCCTCAATACCAAGATGTAACATTTAAAATAGATTTGCCTTCTAAAAAGGCGGGCAAATTTTCGATATGGGGAATTGGTGGTTTAAGTTATGCGGAGCTACTTCAGAGTCAGCAATCAAAAGATAATAATTTATATGGTTACAGTGGTAGAAACATGTTGTTTAGATCAAACGTTGGAGCAGGAGGGATTTCACACACCTATTTAATTAATGGTAGTTCTTATATTAAAACAAATATTGGCGCATCAGGTCAATACAATTATATTTTAGCTGATAGAGTTGATACGAGTACAACTCCAGAAACTGTTAGACCAGAATATCGAAATACATCTTATACAACAAGATATTCAATCAATACAACCTATAATAAAAAATTTAACTCTCGTAATTTTTTAAATGCTGGTGTGTATGCTGATATATATAATACAACATTTGTAGATAGTATTGATAGCGATGGCAATGGTTTTGTTACGTTACGAAATTATAAAGGTCAAACTTCTTTAACACGCGGTTTTATACAACTGAAGCATAATTTTAGTGAAAAATTTTATGCCAACATTGGCTTCACCTATCAGTATTTGTTGTTAAATGGATCTCAGTCGCCTGAACCACGTTTAGGTTTGAAATACGAATTCAATAAAAAACAATCCGTTAGTTTTGGAGCAGGCTTACATAGTCAAGTGCAACCTTTATATGTGTATTTTGCTACTGCTAATTTAGGTAACGGACAAGTAAAAGAAACGAATCGCAATTTAGACTTTACAAAAGCAGCTCATGCAGTATTAGCTTATGATGTGAATTTATTTAACAGTGTACGAATTAAAACAGAATTGTATTACCAATACTTGTACCGAGTGCCAGTGAAAGTTCGTAAAGATTATTTTAGCACCGCTAATTTAGGTGCTGATTTCAATAGTCCTAATGTAGATAGCTTAATAAATAACGGCACTGGTCAAAATTATGGTATTGAATTAACATTAGAGAAATTTTATAGTAAAGGCTATTATTTTTTAGTGACCGCTTCTCTATTTGAAAGTAAATATACGGGTAGCGATGGCGTTTACAGAAATACGGCCTTTAATGGTAATTATGTATTTAATGCTTTGGCTGGGAAAGAATTTAAAATTAAAGAAAAACATATTTTAGCTTTAGATGTGAAGTTTACTTATGCTGGCGGTAAACGCTATGTACCAATTGATATTCCAGCTTCTATTGCTTATCAAGATGAAGTAAGAGATGGTTCTCAGGCGTATAATCCTCAATACGACCCATACTTTAGAATAGATGTAAAACCTTCCTATAAATTAAACACTAAGCGCTTTACACATGAGATAAGTATCGATATTCAGAATGTCACCAAACATAATAACATCTTTCAACAACAATACGATTTAAATACGCAAACGATTAAAACAGATTATCAGTTAAAGTTTTTTGTAATTCCCCAATATAGATTAACGTTTTAGTAGCATGAGCTGTCAGTTCGAGCGTAGTCTAGAACAGTTTTACAATCTATTAAAATATTATCCTATTTTTGATGTAATTATAATTTAATGAAAAACTTCATTAAGCATATTTTAGTACTTTTTTCTCTCATTTTTCTGTTAAGTCAGTTAAGTGCCCAAACCCCTTATTACTATAAGATTAACGAAGAAAATGGATTGCCTTCTAGCGAAGTGTACCAAATCATTCAGGATGACTTTGGGTATATTTGGATAGGCTGTGACGCTGGATTATTTCGTTACGATGGTGTTAGATTTAAATCGTTTACCTCTAAAAAACAAAATAGTAAAAGTATTGCGGGTTTAAAAATTGATAAGGATAAAACATTATGGTGTCAAAATTTTTCGGGACAAATATTTAGAGTAAAGAAAGATTCATTGGAGTTAGTTATTGATGCTTCCAAAAAAATATCGTCTTATTCTCAGTATACCGTTGATAAGGAACAACACATTTGGGTTGCGAATATTAAAACAATTGAATCCTATGATTTTAATGGAAAAAAACTAACTTCCTTTTCAAAATTAAGCCATACTGGAGATACTATTTGTTGGCTGGAAATAGAAATGAATACGAATGGAGATGTGTTTGCTAGTTCTCAAAAAAATGGAATTGGACTCGTTATTAAGTCTGAAAAAAAATACGATATTTCTCTTTTTGATACTTTGACTTCTGTTCAGCAACGAATATCATTAGACCCGTACAATAATTCATTATTAGCTTTAACTGAAACTAATCTCAAAAGAGAATATATTATTTCGTTAGTAGGAGGGAAATCAAATACCGAAAAAAATAGATTTTCGCCTTTTACTAAAGATGGATTGATCTATAAGGTTTATAAAGACAATTTAAATCGCCATTGGTTATGCACATCTTCTGGTGTTGTTAAACTTAATAAAGAGTTTAAACTAGATGCTGACAGTAAATGCTTTTTTGCTAACGATAAAATTTCCGGAATATATCAGGATAGAGAAGGCAGTTTATGGATAAGTAGTTTACAAAATGGAATTTACGTGATACCTAATTACGATTTGACCTTATATGACGAAGAGAACTCTAATCTATCAGACCATAATATTACAGCACTATTAAAAACTACCCGAAATGAGTTATTAGTTGGAACATATACAGGCTCGGTTTATAAATTGAATGAAAAAAATACATTTGAAGTGTTTTCTCAGCAAACAGAAATTGGATACCGTACGGTTAAAAAAATTAAGCAAGTACATGGTGGACTGTATGTTGCACATGGACCCTTATCATTTTTTGATAATCAAAAGGAGAGTGTTTTTAATGCCTATCATTTGCGAGATTTTTGTTGGGTAGGAGATTCCTTGTTTTTTGTAACATCATCCATGTTTGGAGTCTATCCTAAGTTCCATTCGATTCCTAATAATGAGTTAGGTAAACATGCTATTGCTATTCATGGTAGAGGTTGCAGAGCTTTAACTTTGGATGAAACAACAAAAACTATTTATTTCGCTTCTATTGATGGATTATTTAAGTATACTCATGGAAACATAAGTGAAATCAAATTGAATGGTAAATCCGTTTTTGCTAATAAATTAACGTTTAAGTCAGATCAGTTATGGATTGGGTCAGTAAATGACGGTTTATATATTTTACGAAAGGATAAAATTTGGAAACATTATTTTCATAATAATTTGTTGCATGGCGATTGTATTAAAAGTTTTAAGATAGTTGATCATCATGTTTTTGTTGCTACTGAAGAAGGCTTAACTCATATTAATTATAAAACACAACAAGCAGATTTTTTCGATTATTCGGATGGTATTGTCTCAAAAGAAATAAACGATATTGAATATATGAACGGCACTTTAATTTTAGGAACTAATAAAGGATTGCTAAAACTCCCACACGAGATTTCAAAAAATACGGTTTACCCAAATATTGAAATTACCGCTGTTTTCGTGAATCAATTGAGAATAAATTCAGATGACGAACTACTAGATTTGCAGCATAATGAAAACAATGTAGATATTGATTTTAACACCGCCTGTTTGAGAGCAAGAGGAAATTTTAAATATAAATACCGTTTGCTAGGTTTAGACGCTAATTGGCATTATAATTCAGGAATCAATAATCATTTGCAATATGCCTCTTTACCTTATGGCGATTTTGTTTTTGAGCTAAGAGCTGTTAATGAAGATGGATTGGAAAGCGTAAAAACAGAACAAATTAAATTTTGTATTCATCCTCCATTTTGGCAGCGATGGTGGTTTTATCTATTAATGGTGCTTTTAGTTTCTGGTATAGTTGCTGTTTTATTTATGATCCGAATTCGTTTTATAACACGTAGAGCAGAATTGAGAAATAAAGTGACAGCCTCTCAGTTAACTGCTTTGAAATCCCAGATGAACCCTCACTTTTTATTTAACACCCTTAATTCGTTGCAAGACCTGATTTTGAAACATGATATCAAGAATTCAAATTACTATTTAAATAAATTTAGTTTGTTAATGCGTGAAGTGCTTGATATTTCAGGGAAAGATGAAATACCATTATCACGCGAAATTAAACTATTAGATACTTATCTGGAATTAGAAAAGTTAAGATTTGGTGATGAATTTAAATTTGAAATTAAAGCAGATGAAACTTTGGATGTTGATCATTTAATAGTGCCGCCAATGATTATTCAGCCTTTTATTGAAAATGCCTTAAAACATGGCTTGCTGCACAAAAAAGGAGATAAAACTTTGAGCGTTAGTTTTAAATTAGTAGAAGAAATTTTATTATGCGAAATAATTGATAATGGTGTTGGTAGAAAAAGGTCTGAAGAAATAAAGGAAAGAAATAACAGATTACATCAGTCATTTTCTACAGAAGCAACTGATCGAAGAATGGATTTGCTCAATTCCTTTAATGATAAAAAATATAGTTTTGAAATTATTGATTTATATGAAGACGGTAAATCATTAGGAACAAAAGTCATAATTTCTATTCCTGTTTAACCTTTGATGAACTAATTGTTACGATTCATGTATTCTTGTTAATATATTCCTTGCATAAGATATAGGTTTGTTTCATAATCTATAAATTAATCTTATGACTAAAATCAACACACTAATAGCAGCTGTATTATGTTTACTAGCTACTATAAATTCATCAAATCTTCAATCTCAAACTTTTGAATGCGAAGGAAAAAAACTCACAGCTGAAGGGAAATTAACAACCGATTACAAAATACCTAATGAAAAAGGATTAAAGGCTTTTGTTACAATAAGACAAGATTCTATTATTTACACTAGTGTTAAAACAAATCCGGATGAATCTATCTATATGATTCAAAAATTTCACTTTTTTATTGGTGATATTTTGTTTAATGATGCGATGACACAACGAGCATTTTATCCAAAGAAGGTGGGAGAGAAAACAATTAGTGTTGTTTCTTTGTATGCTTTTGGTAACCAACAATTAAACTGCTATGAAGAAATGCTTTGCGGTTTAAAAAAGTTTGGTCTCTATAGAAAGTCTGGACTAGAACTTTTTTTTGATAATGACGCTGAGGCGAAAGAATTTTTTGCTAAAGCAAAAGCTATCAATGCATCATTACCTCCAAAAGAAACAGCAAATAATGCTACTAGTGTTAAAAAAGAAGAAGAAAAAAATCCGACATACAATTACGTAACCGTTTTTAATGATATGGGTAGTGATATGTATATTAAAAAGGAAGGCGATCCGGCTTCCCATCATATTGCGCCAAATGCAAGCTCTTCGTTTACTTGTAAAGTAGGCCAGAAATTTTCTTGGTGTGAAAAAGGTTCTTCAAACCCAAAAGGTTACTTATTCTCAGTTACAAACCAAATGATTCAGGATAAAACAATTAAACTTTCTAATGGAACAAAAAAATAGTTTAGTTTTGTGTCATAAATGAATTTAATAAACGCTATAATTATTGATGATGAAGAGAGAGCCAGAAACACTCTCTCTTCCTTGTTATTAAATTATTGCCCTGAGATAAAAATACAAGCAACCTGTGCCAATGTGCCGGATGGTGTTATTGCCATTAATAAGCATAAACCCGATGTTGTATTTTTGGATATTGAAATGCCAGATTATAACGGCTTTGAGCTACTAAACTTTTTTAGAGAAATTGATTTCGATATTATTTTTGTAACAGCTTATAGCGAGTATGCTATTAAAGCTTTTGAGGTTTCGGCAGTAGATTATATTTTGAAACCTATTGACATTGACCAATTAAAAAACTCAGTTGAGAAGCTAAAGCAAAAAAAACTGCACTCTCAAATGCAGGAACAAATTGAGTTATTAAAGGAATCCTATAAAGGCGATGATATCCGGAAAATTGCTTTATCCATGAGTAATGGATTAACCTTTGTTGAAATTGCAGATATTGTTTTACTTGAGGCAGACGGCGCTTATACTACTTTTTATTTAAAAGACGGACAAAAAATTGTAGTGAGTAAAAAATTGAAATTTTACGAAGATATTTTGTCTAGCCGCTCTTTCTTTTTTAGAACACATCGTTCGTATTGTATCAATGTCAATTTTATTAAAAAATATAGTAGAAGTGAGAATGCCATTTTAATGGATAATCATCTTACTATTTCTATTTCCCGCGATAGAAAACAAGAGTTTGAAAGTCTTCTTAAAGAGCTAAGAGTTTCTATCTAAATACGGTTCATGAACTCAATATGACGGTTCGTGAATTTCAGTCAAAAAAGCATCTAATAATTAGTGATTTTCGTAAAAAATTATTTTATGAAATTAAACTTTACAAAATCAAAACTATTTAGTTTATTAGGATTAACTCTTTTTTCAAATTTTATTAATGCACAAGGGGCATCAATTTGCTTTAGCCCTAAAGTAAATTATGCAGTAGGAACACAGCCCTATGGTATTGTTACTGCTGATTTTAATAATGATGGAAATATGGATATTGCAACAGCCAATAATAATTCCAATAATACATCTGTTTTATTAGGTTCTTCAACTGGAACTTTTGCTGCTGCAATAAATTATAGCGTTGGAGTTAATCCACGTACATTAACCTCGGGCGATTTTAATAATGATGGTAATGCAGATTTAGTAGTTGGTAATTATGGAGCTGGATCAATTTCTGTTTTGTTAGGAACAGGTACGGGTCTTTTTGGGGCAAGTACTAATTTTACTATTGGTTTATCTGCCTCAAGAATAGTAGCTGCTGATTTCAATAAGGATGGAAAAACAGATTTAGCAATTACTGGTGCTATTACAAATACTCTAGCAATATTAATGGGTACAGGAGTGGGAACTTTTTCAGCAGCAGTAAATTATATTGTTGGTTCCAATCCATACGGTTTAACGACATCAGATTTTAATGGAGATGGAAATTTAGATTTAGCGACAGCTAATGAAGGACCAGATGATGTTTCAATATTATTAGGTTCTAATACCGGTACTTTTTCAGCAGCGGTAAGTTATTCTGTTGGCGCTTCAAACCCTTACATGGTAATATCAGGAGATTTTAACGCAGATGGAAACATAGATTTAGCAACAGCAGACCATGCAACTAGCCAAGTTTCTATATTAATTGGTTCAGGAACAGGCACTTTCGCTAATCCAGTATTATATTCAGCAGGAGTTGGTACATACGGAATTACTACTGCAGATTTTAATGGTGACACAAATCTTGATTTAGCAGCGGCAAATTTTGGTACAGCTAACGTATCAACATTTAGAGGTAACGGAAATGGTACATTTGCTTCAGCTGTTAATTTCAATGCAAACTCAGGCCCTTATGCAATACTAAATGCTGATTTTAATAGTGATGGAAAACCAGATATTGCGGTTGCAAATGTTAATTCCAATAATGTGGCTATTTTCTTAAATGGAGTGCCAACTATTTCGGTTACTAGTGGTACAATTTGTGCTGGTAGTACATTTTCTATTTCTGCAAATGGCGCAACAACTTATAGTTACTCTGGCGGTTCTGCTTTAGTTAGCCCAACAGTTAATACTACTTATACAGTTACTGGAACTAGTATCGTAGGCTGTTCTGTTACAGCTATTAGTAATGTGTCAGTTAATCCTTTACCAACTTTAAATGTAACTACAACTAATTCATTATTATGCACTGGTGAAACGGCTACTATTTCTGTTACAGGTGCATCAACATATACTTGGAGCGATAACTCAAATGGAACAGATTTAATTGTGACACCAACTGCAAATACAAATTTTACAGTAACAGGCGTTGATGCAAATAACTGTTCTAATTCAACGATTTTCACTCAAAGTGTTTCAACTTGTACTGGCATTGAAGAGCAATTGGTTAGTAATAGTTTATTAATATTCCCTAACCCAAACAATGGAGCATTTACAATCCAGTCACAAAAAACGGATGTTGTAAATATTATAAATGACTTAGGACAGGTAATAGAAACAATTGAATTAACGGATAGAAACAATTTTTCTTGTAATATAAATGATTTACAAAATGGAATTTATTTCTTAGTTGGTATCGCAATCAAACAAAAAATAATGGTAAGTAGATGATTTTTTTGAATTGTACTATTTAAAAACTTCCCGATTATCGGGAAGTTTTTTTAAATCGTTTTTTTGCTATATATTTGGTTTGTACTTAATAGTGTTTAAACTATGGCAGAAGAATTTAATACACAAATTAATTTTCAATTTGAACACTTTTTTGAACTATCTGCTGATTTGCTTTGTATAGCTGGTTTTGACGGTTATTTTAAAAGAATAAACCCTTCTGTGTCTAAGCTATTAGAATTTACCAATGAAGAATTATTTTTAAGACCTATTAACGATTTTGTACATCCAGAAGATGTAATAATGACAACAAAAGCTCGTGAGGGGTTACAAAAAAACAATCCCCTTTTAAATTTCGAAAACAGGTATGTAACGAAAAGTGGAGAAATAGTTTGGTTATCATGGACCTCGATACCAAACTATGAAAATCAATTGGTTTTTGCTATTGCTAAAAATATAACGTATAAAAAAAGACAGGAACAAGAACGTAATGCATTCTTAGTGAACCTGACTAAAGACAATAAAAATCTCAAACAATTTACATATACTACAGCGCACGACTTAAGGTCGCCTGTCAATAATCTAAGAGCAGTTTTTAATCTGTTAGACCTTTCTAAAATTAGTGATAAAAAAACCTTAGAAATATTGGAAGTTCTAAAGTTAGCTAGCGAACATTTACATGAAACACTCAATAAGAGTGTGGATATTTTAATTCAAAAAGATAATTTGGCTTTAGAAATTGAAGAGTTGGATTTTAATGAAATTTTAAATAATGTATTAAATTCAATAAGTTCCTTAATTCAAAATTCAAATACATCCATCAATAGTGATTTTTCTGAGCTCAAAAAAATAAAATTTAATAGTGATTATTTAAAAAGTATTTTTTTAAACTTAATTACAAATTCAATAAAGTACAAGAAACCTGATTGTTCGCCTAATATTTCTATTTATACTAAAAAAAATGATGGAACAAATCAATTGATTATTTCTGATAATGGCTTAGGTTTTGATATGAATTTGGTAAAAGACAAAGTTTTTGGCTTACATCAAAAATTCCATAATCATATTGATAGTAAAGGTATTGGATTGTACTTAGTATATAATCATATCACCAGCTTAGGAGGGAAAATTTCTGTAGAGAGTAATGTTAATGAAGGAACTAAATTTATTTTAACTTTCAAAAGTTAATGATGTTTAACTTTATAAAACTATTAACTTTTTAGACTTTAAATTGTTAAATTTGCGAAACATCATAAATACAGTTTAAATATTAAGAGTATGGTACACTTAAGCACAGACACAGATTTCGAATCTCTATTAAATAACAATAACAAAGTTATCGTTAAATATTTTGCCGATTGGTGCGGCTCTTGTAAATTGTTTGCTCCAAAATATAAACGTCATTCAAACGATGAAGTTAATTCTGATATTTTATTTTTAGAGGTAAATGCCGAAGAAAATGAAAAAGCTCGCAAACTAGGCGGCGTAGATAATTTGCCTTATTTAGCTAGTTTTAAAAATGGCATTTTATTAGAAGGAACTGCAACTAGTAAAGAAGAGTATTTACAAAAAATGATTGATGATTTAAGATTATAAGTACGAATTTGGCACGAATATACGAATCTGTGTATGGGTTAGCTTAATGAAACTTTAAATAGCAAACACAAATACACAACCAGATTCGTATATTCGTATTGATTCGAAAGTAATATATCACACACAGTAACAAACCCCGATTCGTATATTCGTATTTAATTCGTAATCCCTATGCAAATACCCATTATAAAAAAATTAGTTGAACGATATTCGCTTGTTCAACTGCAAGATGCAGAAATTGCTATGATGGAAGAACAAAAGCCAGCTATAGAAGTAGAAGGTAAAGATGAAGGCGAATGTTTAACGCACGTGCTAGCATCTATTTATATTAAAGAAAAAATGGAGCAGGGAACTGCTTTTAACCTAGCGCTAAGAGATTTTAGCCAACGCGTTAGAAAAAGTATTAGTTAACTAATTCTAATACTTTTCTAATATCTGCATCAATTCCATTGATGACCTCTTCTTTTTTATAGTTTGTTGGATAGTCAGGAATTACACCATGTCCTGTGTTTTCAGTATTTACATCATGGTATAAATGATACATAGGTATGTGTACTATTATTTTAGTATTATGAAGAATTATTTTCCCACTAAGAACAGCATTACTTCCTGTAGCATTACCACCTGTTTCTTCACCAATAATAATAGCTTTGCTTTTGTATTTTAAATATGATGCTGCCACACTACTCATCGAAAACGATTTACCGTTGGTAAGTACATAAATTTGCCCTTTAAATTGCTTGTTTTTATTTGGAAACTTAATAAAATAGTGTCTTAATTTCCCATTTTTAAATCTTTCTGGCAGGCGGAGTGCAAATAAAAATGGAACAGGTCGTGTGCCAAAATCCATTTTGTATTTAGGATTCAATACCATACCATTTACTTTTTTATCAAATGGCAATACTAACTTTTTATCAATTAAATAGGATAACATATTTAATCCCAAATTAATTTGTCCGCCTCCATTATCCCTTAAATCAATTACTATGTTTTCAATATGTTTTTGGTTAATGTCTTTAAACGTTTTTCGATAGAAACTTCGCCAATGCCTTCCTTTAAAAGAATTTATGTCAATTAAGGCTATAGGCTTTGTGTTTTTTAAAATTGAGTAGGAGCAATACTTTATTTTTTGAATAGTATTTACTGAATCTTGTTTTGCAAGAATAAGTGTATCTTTTAAAGTAGATATACCTTTTAAATCATAAGTTGTAATTGTATTATTTTGATGCTTTATTTTTGTGAAATAATCTAATTTAAATCCATAGCAAAACGAATAATAATATTTGAACATGGTATAACGGGTGCTTTGTTTTTTATAGGTCTCGTTATAACCATCCGAAGTTGTAATTGAATAAATTGTTTTTAAAATAGTGTTGGTAGATCGCTTATTAATACTCAAAATCTCATCACCAGGTTTTATCGTACTGTCAGTAGAAAGATTATTTAAAACAATGAGTTTATTTGAATCCGACACAAAAACATTAAGAGGTAAAATAGGTCGGTTTATTTTTTTGATAGCTTTGGCATACTTCTTTGATGCAGCAACATCCGTATGTCCACAACCAATTTTTGCTATGATACTTTTAATATAAAATCTCGCTTGCAGTTCTGTAAGCGGAGTGTCTATTTTAGACTTTAGATTTAATACAAAAGCGTGTAAACTATCTTTACTAATATATCTGTAAGGATCAGGGTGGAATTTAGCAAGACATTTTTCGGTGTAATCTATGTCTGCTAAAATTTGTTTAACAGAATATTTTTTATGAATGTCAAATTGTCTTTTTTGAGAAAAACTACTCAAGCAAATTATTGTAAATAATATACTTAAGCATCCTTTCATTAGTCGTTCACTAAAACACCCATGCGTTTGCCTAAGCCACTCATATATTCTCTTAATTCTTTCACGGTAGCTTCATCATTAGTGGCACGTAAATATGTATCTGTAAGCGTAGTAATATTTTGATGAAAAAATTTCTTCATTTCCTCTACACTCATATCTTTAGTCCATAAATCAATACGCATGGTATTGTTTTCTTTTTCGTCCCAAAGTGCTAACATCATGCTTTTACAAACACTACCTTCATTAGCATCTGCTGCTTCCCATTCAATTTTATGTGGTAATTGGTTTTCGTCAACTGTTATTTTCAATTTTATTTCAGATGTTGTCATAATGTGTTATAAGTTATTAGTTTTGGACTTAAATCTTAAACTGTAATTTGACGCTAATTTAAATAAAAAATTAGGTTTAATTAGCAGCAAAAAAACTAATAATTACAATACATTTGTGTTATG
Organism: Bacteroidia bacterium; assembly: GCA_046594225.1. GTDB lineage: Bacteria > Bacteroidota > Bacteroidia > B-17B0 > Aurantibacillaceae > UBA4416. The sequence goes on along the minus strand of JBKJPW010000200.1, from coordinate 16,317 downwards.
ATAGAATATCCAAGATTAACCTTACATAATGGCAAAGAATTGCCTGTATTACGCTTTCACCCATGGATTTTTTCAGGAGCTATTAAAACTCAGGATGCTGGCATTGTCGATGGTGATGTGGTGGAGGTTTACTCGGCTAAACAGCAATTTTTGGGAATGGCTCAGTATCAAAAAGGAAGTATTACCGGACGCATTATTTCGTTTAGTAAACAGCAAGTGACTATTGATTTTTGGGTTAAAAAAATTGAAAAAGCCTTTGCTTATCGTCAGTTTTTAAATTTGGCAAATAACCCCCATACAAATGTTTATCGTTTAATTTTTGGCGAAGGAGATGGCTGCCCAGGTTTGATTATGGATTTTTATAATGGTCATGTGGTTTTTCAAGCACATAGTATTGGCATGCACAAATGCAGAGTCGATATTACTGAAGCTTTAAAAAATGTATATGGTGTTGGTTTAAAAAGTGTGTACGACAAAAGTTCTGAAACATTACCAAAAGATTATTCAGCAAAATTAGGTAACGAATTTTTATATGGCTCATGTGATGAAGAATTAGTAGTAGTTGAAAATGATGTAAAATTTTATATCGATTTTATTAACGGGCAAAAAACTGGTTTTTTTATTGACCAACGTGAAAATAGGGAGTTATTAGGGAATTACAGTAAAGGTAAACGTGTTTTAAATACATTTTCATACACAGGAGGTTTTTCGATGTATGCTGCTAAACATGGTTGCGAAATAATTCATTCGGTAGATTCAAGTGCTAAGGCAATTGATTTGTGTAATAAAAATGCCATATTAAATAATGCGACTAATCACGAAGGTTTTGCGGTTGATACGTTTGATTACTTAAAAGATCATGGAAAAAATTACGATATTATTATTTTAGATCCACCTGCTTTTGCTAAAAGTCGTGACGTTTCGCATAATGCGGTGATAGGTTATAAACGCTTAAATCAAATGGCATTATCAAACATTAAAAAAGGGGGTATTTTATTTACCTTTTCTTGCTCTGGTGTTATTGATAAAAAATTATTTTATAACACGGTAACAGCTGCAGCTATCGAATCTCGAAGAAATTTGAAGTTGTTACATACTTTATCGCAGCCGGCAGATCATACCATTGTGCCTAATTTTCCGGAAGGAGAATATTTAAAAGGATTAGCGTTTTATGTTGAGTAGTCTTAAATTAATTATAGCAATTTTGTGTTGTGGTCCTAGTATTTTTTATGGTCAAGAAAAACCAAAAAAGGAAAAATTTGCTCCAGAAAAATTATTTCATATCAAAGTTGGAACTACATTAAATTATGTGAATACAACGATATTAAACGAACTTAATTCATCGAGCACAGATGTATTTACTTCTAATAAAAATTTAAGCGTTAATCCTTCAGTCGATATTGAATTTGATAACCAATTTTCAAAATATGTTGGTTTTAATATAACATTAGGAGTTATGCAGACAAGACTATTTTATCATTACGAAAATTTAAGTTTTGTTCACTATCAATCCTATACTTCACCAAAATTTCAAGAAAAAAAAGACGGTGTTATTATTGCTACGATTCCTCATTTAAATATAAGCCCTTCTTTTTATATTAGTAATACAAGGTTTAATATTGGGCTTGGATTTTATAAATACTATTACACTTTCAATCCAAAGAGTATGGGAAATTTTTGGTTTAATTTAAATTCAGAAGGTTATGCATTGTATTCAAATATAGGAATCACTCAAGCATTTGATATTAATAATTATAAATTCACGGCTAGTGTTAATTATTTTGGACTTACAAAAAACTACGATCAAGGTTTTCAAGTTGCACTTGGAATTGCTTTATAAATCTATATAGCTTATTAAACCGCTTTTAAAGCCACTTTACCACTCAAATCAATATAATGATTTACTGAAATTTATTAATTAAATTTGTGCATCAATTTATACTATGGCGCCAATATTAGAAGTAAAAAACATTCATAAAAATTACGCAAATCACGTTGCATTAAAAGATGTCAGCTTAATAGTAGAACCCCAAAAAATATTTGGGCTTTTAGGTCCAAATGGTGCGGGTAAAACATCTTTAATTAGAATTATTAATCAAATTACTGGACCAGATAGTGGTGAAGTAATATTTAATGGTGAAAAATTATCACCTAAACACGTTGATTTTATTGGATACTTACCCGAAGAAAGAGGTTTATACAAAAAGATGTCGGTTGGTGAGCAAGTGATGTATTTAGCTCAATTAAAAGGATTAAAAAAAGCAGATGCTAAGCAAAAACTTCAGCAGTGGTTTAAAAAATTTGAAATCGAATCTTGGTGGGATAAAAAAATTGAGGAGTTAAGTAAAGGGATGCAGCAAAAAGTTCAATTTATTGTAACGGTTTTGCACGAGCCTAAATTATTAATTTTGGATGAACCATTTAGCGGTTTTGATCCTATTAACGCACAATTAATTAAGAATGAGATTTTAGAATTAAGAGATAAAGGTGCTACCATTATTTTCTCAACACACAATATGGGAAGTGTAGAGGAGTTGTGTGATAATATTGCTTTAATTAATAAAGCCGAAAAATTATTGGATGGTTCAGTAAAAGATATTCGCAAAACATATAAGAGTAATACCTATAATATTAGTTTTAAAGGAAACTTAATGGGTTTTACAAATGCTTTATGGGCTGGAGCCGAATTGCTTGACAAAAAAACAGAAGATGATGTGCATCATGTTACTGTAAAAATGTTACGTCAAAATAAACCAAATGATTTGTTTGAGGCCGTTATTAATAATGCCGAAATATTATCTTTTAATGAAGTTGTTCCTTCTATGAACGATATTTTTATTTCAGTAGTAGAAAATAAAACAACGGTAAATACACAAAGCTCTTTCACAGAATAAAACTTTTATCATGAACAAATTATTTTTAATCATACAACGCGAATACTTTTCAAGAGTTAAGAAAAAATCATTTTTATTAATGACCATTCTGGGTCCTTTATTAATGGCAGGAATTATAACTGTCCCTGTTTGGATGTCGATGAGAGACAAGACTGAACATCAAATTTTGGTTTTAGATCATAGTGGTTTATTTATTGATAAAATTCCAAATACTAAAGAAATTAAATTCACGTATGGAGCCGAATCGATAGATTCGGCTAAAGCAAGATTAAAAAATGGCCCTTTTGATATGGTTATGGAAATTGATATTGAGGCTATTAATAATCAAAAGACTACGCCTCACCTTTATTTCAAAAAAGAGCCTGGTATTAATACTCAACAATATATTGCTAATACTATGGAGAATATATTGTTTGATTATCGTTTGCAAGGTGATAGTATAGATATCGGTAAAATAGAAAGAGCAAGAAGGCCTGTTGAAGTAAAAACTATAAAAGTTGCTGAAGATGGGAAAGAGAAAAAAACAAGTGCAGAAACAAATATGATAGTTGGTTTCACATTAGCTGTGGCTATTTATATGATGATTTTCTTATATGGCGCACAGGTTATGCGAGGTGTTATTGAAGAAAAAACAAATCGTATTGTAGAAGTGATTGTGTCTTCAGTAAAACCATTTCAATTAATGCTGGGTAAAATTATTGGTGTTGCTATGGTTGGGTTGACTCAATTTTTGTTGTGGATTATACTAACATTAATCATTAGTACATTTGTTACGGGCGTTTTATTAAAAGATCAAATTGCTGATAAAATCAAGCAGGAACAGCAAATGGAAAAAGTAATGAAGAATGATATTACAGCTGGAACTGAAAAAATGGAAAAAATTAAGACTCCAAACGAAGCAATTAATATTTTGGAAAATCTTGAAAAAATAGATGCTACTCATATCGCTTTCTCTTTTGTCTTTTATTTCTTATTTGGTTATTTATTATACGCTGCATTATTTGCAGCTATTGGTTCGGCGGTAGATAGTGAAGCAGATACCCAGCAATTTATGATCCCTGTTACTGCCCCGCTAATTCTAAGTTTTGCAATTGCACAAGTGGTTGCTACCGATCCAGATAGTGGATTAGGGCAGTTCTTTTCTATTTTTCCATTAACATCTCCTATTGTTATGATGGTGCGTTTGCCTTTTGGCGTTCCTATCTGGGAACAGGCGTTATCAATGATAGTGTTAGTAATCGGTTTTTTATTTTTTACTTGGCTAGCAGGTAAAATTTATCGTACCGGTATTTTAATGTATGGTAAAAAAACAACTTGGAAAGAGATGGGTAAGTGGCTATTCTATAAAGGCTAATTTATTATTTGTAAATTATGTTTGCGAAAGGGATGCAAGTGAAAAGCCTCGCTTTTTTTAGCGGGACTTGTAGCGACAGCCCGACCCTGCTGTTCCTTTGCAGGGATTCGCCCAAAATACCCTTTAATTGCATATTTTAAAATTCGATAAATAGCTCATTTTACCCAACCAAAAACTTTTGTTTTAATTCAAATTTCTTATATTCGTAGTGATATATTATGCAAAAAGAGGTATTACTAGAGGTTAAAAATTTAGTTACTGAGTTTAAATCAGATGGCGAATTGATGAAAGCTGTAAACGACATATCGTTTACACTTCATAAAGGCGAAACTATTGGTATTGTAGGCGAAAGTGGTTCTGGTAAATCAGTAACTTCTTTGTCTATTATGCAGTTAATTCCAAACCCTCCAGGACGAGTTTCTGGCGGTGAGATTTTATATCATTCAAAAAACAAAGGTGTTGTTAATCTCCGTAATTTAGCTTCTGAAGAAATGCGTTCATTTCGTGGAAATGAAATAGCGATGATTTTTCAAGAGCCAATGACCAGCCTTAATCCCGTTTATACATGCGGAGATCAAGTGATGGAAGTTATTTTGTTACATCAAAAATGTACAAAAAAAGAGGCCAAAAAGAAAACTATTAAGTTATTTGAGCAAGTTCAGTTACCTGATCCAGAGCGTATTTTTAGTGTATATCCTCATCAAATTTCTGGTGGACAAAAACAACGTGTGATGATTGCGATGGCAATGAGCTGCAATCCACGCGTATTAATTGCTGATGAGCCTACAACTGCTTTAGATGTTACTGTACAAAAAACTATTTTAGATTTGATGTTGCAATTGCAGCGCGAACATGAAATGGGCATTATGTTTATTACCCACGATTTAGGCGTTATTGCTGAATTGGCAGATAAAGTAATGGTAATGTATAAAGGTAAGGTTGTTGAACAAGGACCGGTTTTAGAAATTTTCTCTAATCCAAAACATCCTTATACAAAAAGTTTATTGGCCTGCCGTCCTCCTTTAGATAAGCGTTTAATGCGTTTACCTGTTTCTGCTGATTTCATGAAAACTGATGAGGAAGGAAATATGATTGAAATTCCTACTACTGTTAGTGAAGCTATTAATAGTGTGATTATAACCAAAGACTATCGTGATAAAGAACATAAAGAATTATACAGTCGTTCTAAGATTTTAGAAATTCAAAATATTAAAACGTATTTCCCTAAAAACAAATCATTTTTTGGACGCACGATTGATTATGTAAAAGCAGTAGATGATGTTACGTTGGATGTTTATGAAGGAGAAACTCTTGGTTTAGTTGGAGAAAGCGGATGTGGAAAAACGACTTTAGGAAGAACAATTTTAAGATTAACCGAACCAACAGAAGGTAAAATATTTTTTCAACGTAATGATTTATTGCGTTTGAAGCCAGATGATATGCGTCAATTAAGAAAAGATATGCAAATTATTTTTCAAGATCCATATTCATCATTAAATCCACGTATTACTGTTGGAGAGGCTTTAATGGAACCAATGCAAGTACATAATATTTTAAGTAATAATAGTCAACGAAAAGAAAAGGTTTATGAGTTGCTAAAAAAAGTTGGGTTAGAAGAAAAACAATTTGGTCGTTATCCTCACGAGTTTAGTGGTGGTCAACGTCAGCGTGTATGTATTGCTCGTGCATTATCTTTAAATCCTAAGTTTATTATTTGTGATGAGAGTGTAAGTGCTTTAGATGTTTCAGTTCAAGCGCAAGTATTAAATTTATTAAACGACTTAAAACGTGAATTTAAGTTTACTTATATTTTTATTTCACATGATTTATCTGTAGTTAAATTTATGAGCGACAGAATGGTGGTTATGAATCAAGGGAAAATTGAAGAGATGGGCGATGCTGATCAAATCTATTTAAATCCTCAATCAGATTACACGAAGAATTTGATTAGCTCTATTCCAAAAGGTCAGTTAACAGATATTAAAGCGAGTATTGAAAAGAAAAGAATGTCTTTTGATTTAGCTTAATTTTATTTGCCTTCTCTTATTTTAAATTCTCTCATACGTTGGTAATAGTGCGGCTGGTTTTGGCAATTCGGAGCGAACCACCATTATGGTTGCCTTTTGCGGGGCAAATGGGGGTTTCCGCCAACTGGCGGATTGAATTTTTGTTTCTTTTTGTTCAAGCAAAAAGAAAATAAGAAAAGATAAAAATTCCCTTAAATTTGTTCATGCTCGATTTCCTTAAACAACTTACCGACCCACAAAGTATTATTCATTATGGTGGATTGTGGTTGCTATTGTTCGTTGTATTTGCAGAGACAGGCTTATTTGTTGGATTTTTTTTACCAGGCGATTCATTGATTTTTATTTCAGGATTATTATGCGCTACAAAACCTGATTTGTTAGGTGTTCCATTTTTGGTAGTATTGCCATTATTAATGTTAGCTGCTATTTTAGGAAACATATTTGGCTATTGGTTTGGTAAAAAAACAGGCGAAAAATTATATAGTAGAGAAGATAGTTTTTTGTTTAGAAAACAACACTTAATTACAACAAAAGCATTTTATGATAAACATGGCGCTACCGCTTTAATATTGGGGCGTTTTTTACCCATCATCAGAACCTTTGCGCCCATATTAGCAGGCGTTATTAAAGTAGATTTTAAAATCTTTATGATGTATAATGTAATTGGCGCTTTAGCGTGGATTGGAAGCATTGCCAGTATTGCTTATTTTTTAGGTAAACAATTTCCTGCTATTGAAAACTATATAGGATATATTGTGATTGGATTAATTGTGATTACCACTATTCCTGTTGTTATAACTTATTTAAAAAGCAGGAAGAATTAGTTTTATCCCCTGTGGTTTCGAGAGCCTCAACCACCGCTAACTTCGCGAGCATCAACCACCGGTGACTGAGGCTCTCGAAGTCACCTTTTATTTACTATTCTCTCTCACAAACCCCTCAATTCTTTCCCAAACAGTTTCATTACTCATTATTGAATTATGATTTTCATCTACTTCTAAAACTTCTGTTTTTCCCTTCCATGCTTCTACTAATTTATACGCATGATGTTTAGGGATAATTTGATCATTTTTTGAAATTAATGCTAACATAGGTGAAGCAATATTTGGCGCATAAGTATCCGATTCGAAACGGTGTTTGATAAGCAAGCTAATTGGTACAAACGGATATTTTTCAAAAGCCACATCAATCATGTTTTCGTAAGGTGTAATTAAAACCGTAGCGGTTGTTTTGCGTTGCGATGATACATAAGTAGCCACACCAGTTCCAATGCTTCTTCCAATAACAATAACATTGTTTGCATCAATCTCAGGATTGGTAATTAATATATCATAAGCTTCTAAAGCATCGCTAAACATCGTTTGTTCTGAAATTGTTCCTTGACTTAAACCAAAACTTCTGTAATTCATTAATACCATGATAGTATTTGGAAAGTATTTTTGATAATCTGCTAAATGAGATACTTCCTCGGCATTACCACCAAAATATAAAACTAAAGGCAATTTTTCTTTAATGGTATCTTTAGATATAAAACCACAGGTTCTGTTCCCATCTTTCATCACAAAAGAAAGCGTATCAAAGTCTGGATAGTTTTTTAAAATTTCTGCAACTTCTGTTTGTGTTGTTGGTTGTGGGTGAAACAACAAATCATCTTGGTTAAAATAGAGTAGGGCACAAATACCTAAGTACAATATTGCAACCACAATACCGATGATCTTTAAGAATTTCAGGAGTTTTTTGTTCATGTTTTTTTAACTTATTTATAAGCTTGAATCAATACTTCTGTAGGAATATTTAAACTGTTGTGTAAAAGTCGAATCATTTCAAGTGTTAATTTTCTTTTCTTGTTAAGAATTTCACTTGCGCGACTCTTAAGCCCAACAACATTTGCTAAATCAGTTTGGTTATATCCCATTTGTTCCATGCGAAATTTTATTGCTTCTATTGGATCAGGAAATCCAATAGGAAAATGTTCATCTTCGTATTTTTCAATTAAAATTCCCAATATTTCAAGTTCATCTCCTTCAGGCGAACCTTTCTTTGCGTCAAAAATTAATTCAAGTCTTTCCAACGCATTTTGGTAGTCTTTTTTTGTTTTGATGGGTTTTATAGTCATTATTTCTAAATTTTAGTAGCGTCTATTTTATCATATTCTGCATGGGTTCCAATAAAACGAACCCAAATCATGCTATAATCATAATTTATTTTTACTATTAATCGATATGTATTTCCTTTAATATTAAAAACCACTCGGTTATTAGCTAAGAAACTTGCACTTGGATATTCCTTTTTAATATCCTTTGGATTTCGCCAGTTAGCAGCACTTGTTTCTTGAAACCAAGATTTTAATTGTTGCTGACTATCAGAATGTTTCTCCCAAAACTCTCGCAGTATTTTCTTGGAAATTATTCTCAATTTATAATAGTTTTAACAAAGATATGTAAAAGTTCCCGAATTGGGAAATTTTTTCACAAAAAACCTTTACTGCTCTGCATAGGAGGTGTTGTTAGCGGATGTTGCCGTATTTAGTGTGTTTACAGGTCTACGTCCGAACAATTCTCTTTCGCAAAACAACAAATGTAACTAGGGAAATTAACGAAATGAATATAGCAAAGACATATATTTTATATGCTAAACAAAGGTCGCGTCCTGTGATTGAAGATATGCATCCGTCAGTTGAGTCAGTCTCATATTTTAAACTTACCATGATGTCTAGTGTCGCAAGAATAGTGTGTAAGAAAATTACACAAAGTAAAATTAAAAGTATATTATATATTCGTTTAGTCATTTGTCTCGTGGTCGGCCGGCAATTACCGCTAACTACTCGCTAAACGCCACGTATCTATTTGTAATTACTTGCAAGCTTATACCAAATATAATAAAAAAGCTGCACCATTATAATGCAGCTTTTTGTGTTTATGTTGTTATTGCTTCTCGCCCTTCGACTTCGCTCAGGGTGACAGCTCAAAGTGACAAGCTTGAACTTTATCTATTTCGCGTAAGCCGTGGCTCGTACTTCTCGTATTACCGTTACTTTTACTTGCCCAGGATAAGTCATTTCAGTTTGTATTTTTTGAGAGATATCAAACGCTAATTGTTCTGATTGTTTATCATCTACTTTATCAGCCGATACTAATACACGAACTTCACGTCCTGCTTGAATAGCATACGTTTTTTCTACGCCATCATAACTTAAAGCTAATGCTTCTAAATCTTTTAAACGCTTCATGTATTGCTCTGCAACTTCACGGCGAGCACCTGGTCTTGCGCCGCTAATAGCATCACAAACTTGTACAATTGGCGAATATAAAGTGGTCATCTCAATTTCATCGTGATGCGCACCAATAGCATTACATACTTCAGGTTTCTCTTTATATTTTTCTGCCAACTTCATACCTAAAATTGCATGTGGTAATTCTGGTTCTTCATCAGGCACTTTTCCAATATCATGTAATAAACCAGCACGCTTCGCAATTTTAGGATTTAAGCCCATTTCGCTAGCCATAATCGCACAAAGGTTTGCAACTTCTCTACTGTGTTGTAATAAATTTTGTCCGTAAGATGAACGGTATTTCATACGACCTACCATTCTAATTAATTCAGGATGTAAACCATGAATACCTAAGTCGATGCAAGTACGTTTACCAGTCTCAACAATTTCTTCATCAATCATCTTTTTAGTTTTCTCCACAATCTCTTCAATACGAGCTGGATGAATACGACCATCTGTTACTAACTGATGTAATGATAAACGACAAATTTCTCTTCTAATAGAATCAAAGCAAGATAATGTAATAGCATCTGGTGTATCATCTACAATAACCTCTACACCTGTTGCTGCTTCTAAAGCACGGATATTACGACCTTCACGACCAATAATACGTCCTTTAATTTCATCACTTTCAATATGGAAAACAGTTACTGAATTTTCAATAGCAGTTTCTGTTGCTAAACGTTGTATAGATTGGATGATAATTTTCTTTGCTTCTTTATTAGCATTGATTTTTGCTTCATCCATTGTATCTTTAATAAAAGCCATCGCATCTGTTTTAGCTTCTGCTTTTACACTTTCAATTAATTGCGCTTTGGCATCTTCTGCACTTAAACCTGATACTTTTTCTAAAAGCTCAACTTGTTTACGATGCGATTTTTCGATCTCTTCGCTTTTCTTTTTATAAAGTTCTACTTGAGAATTTAATTGATTTCTTTGGCCTTCAAGTTCTTTATCTTTTTTAGTAACTTCTTCTACTTTTTTAGCTAAATCGCCTTCTTTTTGTTTGGCTTTATTTTCTAAAACTACTAGCTGTTGGTTACGTTCGTTAACCGATTTATCGTGTTCGGCTTTTAATTGTAAAAACTTTTCTTTTGCTTGTAATATTTTCTCTTGTTTAAAAGCTTCTGCTTTTACTTCAGCTTCCTTAACTAAATTTTCTTTAGCTTGAACGCTTCCTTGATTTAATCGGGAATTTGCAATTACAAAACCCGCAACTACGCCGGCAATTAATGCTACGGCAATAAATATAATGGCTAATACACTCATAATTTTTTGTTGTCACACATTGTTTATACTATTTAATTAATGTTTAGGGCGACTATCCAAACACTAACTAACAAAAAACGCACAAACGGTTGAATTGCTTCAATGTTTGTGCGTTAAAAAGGGTCTTAGTTAAAAGACGATTATATATACTATTCTTCTGTTTTTTGTATGTTATCTCTATGTTGAACTAACATTTGTTCTACATCTTCTAACACCAATTTTAGAGTGCTTAACTCTTGCTCGGCTTGGTTTTTTTCTTTTGCTAATTGGCTTACCAATTGTAAAGTAACCATTGCCATCACATCTTTTTTATCTTTTACCCCGTAATTTCTTTCAAACTCCGAGATTTTCTGATTTATTAATTCAACCGCTTGTTTAACGTTGCTTTCGTCTTCACTTTTAATCTTCAGCGTATAAATACCGCCTGCAATTTCTACTTTTACACTTACATCGCTCATTAAACTAAGCTAATTTTCTTTTTAAGCACTCAACAGAGCTATACATTTATCAATTTCACGCACCAACTCATTTATTTGTTTCTTCATAACTGTCTTTTCAGAACCTACATTATTAGAACTTCCTGCTAAAATAACATTTTTTCTGTGATTATCCAATTCTGTTATGTCAATATTATGAGAATCAACATGTTGCGATATTGTAGCAACCGTTTCATTCATTTTTAACAATTGGTTAGCCATTTCTTCTTTTTCGTTCAATAAGCTTAAACGCTCATCGCTTAACATATCAATTTGTTTAAATAAACGATCAATAAAAGCATCTTGTTCATCTGCTTTTGTAGAAGATTTTAAGTTAGCAATTTCTGTTTCGTAATTTAAAATAGAGGTATTTAATTCAGAAACCTGAGCATTTAATAACAAGATGTTTGATTGATAAGAAGATAATTGATTTTCTAATTCAGCTTTAGCAGATAATAAGTTATTATAGCTTTCTTGTAAAGATGAACTTCCTTCATTTAAAGAAACGGCTGATTGTAATTCAGAACGTACATTATCTAATTCAGCTTTTACTAAATCCAATTCTGTTTGTAATGCCATATTATTAGCGCTCAAAGTCGTGATTTCGTAATTTTTAGTATCTAAAGTTTCCTTTAAATCAACAGTCTTTCCTTCGGCTACTGTTTTTAAATCAGATAATTCTAGTTGAACTAATATTAATTCTTCTTCAACGGCCTCTAATTTATCAGAAGTGGCATCAATTTCAGAAATTAAAGAAGTGTTTTCCGCTAATAACTTATTAAACTCAACTTCTTTGCTTTGTAATAATTGGGAATTAGAAACTTCCAATTCATTTTTAAAATTCTCGAAGTTCTCTTTTTCTAAATTAAAAGAAACCGATAATACTTTAAATTGCTCTTCTAATTCGCTATTAGAATTAGTTAAGCCATTAATTTGATTGACTTTATCTTCAATAGATGCTGTTAATTCAGTAATGCTAGTATCTTTTTCAGAAACTAATAACTCTAAATCAGAAATTTTAGAATTTAAAACACTTACTTGCTCGTCAATGCTTGATAATTGGGAGTTTTTATATGCTTCGAAATCTGATGATAAGGTAGAATAGTTTTCAATATGTTTTGAAATTTCTTCTGCTTTAACGGAGTTACTTAAATTTAAATCTTCAATTTGAGTATTTTGAGCATCAATGTGATACACCATTTCTCTAATTTTCTCTTTAAAGTGCTCGTTTTCAACAACCACTTTACTCATATCTTCTGATAATTTAGAATTTTGAGAATTTGAATGCAGAACTGTATTTGATAATTTTTCTTCGTACTCAGCTTTTAAAGTTTCTAATAAAGAACCTGAAGAGCTAGACGTATTTAATAATTCGTTTTCATAAAAAGCTTTTAACTCATTTTCTTTTTGAGAATAAGATTGAGTTAAAGATTCGATGGTTAAATTTAATTCTGACTCAAACTCTGTTTGTTTGTTTGATAATTCTGTATTTAAATCAGCAATTTTTGATTCGTATGAATTTGTTAATTCTTCTTTTTCGCTAGCATAAGCACCGGATAAAGAAGAAATTTGATTTTCGTAAGAAGAAGTAATTTCTGTTTTTTCAATATTCCATTGGTGAGTTAAACCACTAATTTTCAACTCGTACTCACTTGTTAAATGAGCTACGGTCTCTTCGCTAGAGCCCGATAAAGAAGCAACACGACTTTCAGATTCTTGTTTCAACGTTTCTAATTGAGAACTGAAACCGGATTTCAATTGTTCAATTTGAGATTCGTAAGAAGTAACAGTTTCTTGGTAAGTTGTATTGTAGGTATTTGTTAAATCGTTAATTTTTGTTTCTAACTCAGTTCTAATGCCGCTTTGTTGGTAAGAGGTATTTGATTTTAATTCGTTTAATTGAGTTTCGTATGAAGATTTTAAATTAGAAATTTCTTCTTGAGAAGAATTTTGCAATTCATTTATTTTAGCTTCATACTCTGATGAAATAGAAGCTAATTGACCGTTTAATTCATCAATTTTGCTTAACAAACCATTAATTTCATCTTGTTTTTCTTGTAATTGCTCGCGAATGTTGTTACGCAATTCTTTAAAAGAGCCTACTTCGCTTTTATAGTTTGTGTTATCACGTTCCATAACCACCAACTTGGTGTTTAAAACGTCAATAGACACCTGCAAGCGCTTGCAATCTTCATCACGTTGGATAAGTTGGTTACGGTAGTCGCTTAATGAGCGTTTAATTTCATTATACTCCTTACGTAGCGCTACGTCGCTATCTAACACTTGTTGTAATTCCGATTTTATGTTTTCTACGTTCATGCTCAATAAACAGTTTGTTGTTGGTTAAAAATAGACTTTAGACGAACTCATTTTACTTGCTCTGTTAACTTTGCATCAACAACTCGTTGTTAATTAAGTTCATACAATTTAACCTTGCCATAATGATAAATTTCAGAATCCTTTTTTTTCTATTTTGTATATACAGTTCTTCATCTTTTTATGCACAATATAACGGCTTGGGGTTTATTTATCCTTTAGATAGAGAGGTTGTAGTTACTGGTAATTATGGAGAGATACGCCCTAATCATTTTCATGCAGGTTTGGATTTTAGTACAGATCCTAAAGTTAATTTACCAATTAAAAGTGTTGGCGATGGTTATATTAGTCGTATAAAAATTAGTAGCGTTGGTTATGGTAGAGTATTATATGTTACGCACTCTAACGGTTATGTAACCGTGTATGCTCATCAAAAAAAGTACGCCACAAAAATCGATGAGTATATAAAAAAACAACAAGTGTTACAAAAAAAGAATGAAATTGAAATACAGCCTTTACCAAACGAATTGCCAGTAAAGAAAGGTGAAGTGATTGGGTATTCTGGTAACACAGGTGGTTCAACAGGGCCACATTTACATTTTGAAATCAGAGAAGAAAAATCAGAAATACCAATTAATCCATTATTAGTATATGATGTAAAAGATGATATAAAGCCAGAATTAACTCATTTAGCAATATATAGTACGGTCGATACAAATAATATAAAAAGGGTAACAACTATTTCCGTAAAGCAATCAGGAGATAAAATGAGCCTACCAAAATACACTCAGGTATTAAACGAAAACACCTTTGCTATTGGTTTTTCCGGATTTGATAGGGCTAATGGAAGTGCCAACAAAAACAATATTTACGAAGCTAAAATTTTATTAGACGATAAATTAATCTATCATCATCAGCTCAATAATATTAGTTTTGATAATGGCAGGTATGTAAATGTGTTTAGCGAAAAAGAAGGCGGTATTAAATTTCAAAAATGTTTTTCGCCTATTTGTTATGATGTTGCTATTTATAAAAGTTTGGTGAATGGCGGTAAAATAGTGTTGAATGATACGTTGTCACATAAAATTTCTTTACAAATTAATGATGAAAAGGGAAACAAAAATACCTTAACTTTTTTTGTAAAAACAAAAAACGTGAAAGGATACCTTGTTAATACGATAAAGCATAATGTGTTTTGTAATAAGGAAGCCTCTATTAAAAAAGAAGATGTAGCAGTATTTATTAAAGCGGGCACATTGAGTAAACATGCATCGGTTGGCGTTTATATTAATAAGTTAGGCAAAGCCGTTGTTGGCAATAAAGATGAACCTTTATTGAAAGCTTTTACTCTGTCTATGAAAATACCTAAAGTTATAAAAGGAAAAGAAGATAAAATGGTTGTATTAAATGAAGGTCACTGCATGGTAGGAACCTATGAAAATGGTTGGTTACAAGTAGAGAGTAAATTATTTGGTATGTTCAGCTTTGGTTACGATACCATTGTACCAACAATAACATTGTTGTCATCTAAAGTTAAACAGACTAATAGTATCAAATTTAAAATATTAGATAATTTAAGTGGTATTGCAGATTATAACGTTTATGTAAATGATGTTTGGCAGATTGCCGAATACGATGCTAAATCAAATACTGTCACTTGTTATTTTACGGAAGTAAAGCCTAAAACAATTAAAATTGAAATACTTGATAAAGTAGGTAATAAAGCGATTTTAAATAGAGAGTGGTAGTTTTTAAAATTTAGCTCCAATCACACCTATTCTACTATAGCTCAGGGTAAATGCTACATAATAGTCGTTCCTATCTTCACGCCTATAATGCAGACATCATCCACTTGTTCTAAACTCCCTTTCCAATTTTCAAATTTTTGATTTAGTAAATTCGATTGTTCCAATAAGGTTAAACTGTTATTGTTTAGCAATAATTCTTCTAATTGCTTGTACTTGAATTTTTTCCCTTTGTCTCCACCAAACTGATCTGCAAAGCCGTCAGTAAATAAATAAAATATTGCGCCATTGTTATATTCTATTTGATGTGTGGTAAATGGAGATGGTTTTTCAGTTTTCCCAATAGGTTGTTTGTCGGGTTTAATAATTAATAGTTCTTTATTTTGGATATACCATAAAGCATTATTGGCACCGCTCCATGTTATTTTTTTATTTTTAGCGTCAATGCACAATAAGGAAATATCCATGCCATCTTTTACTTCGCTTGTGCTTTTTTCAAAGGTTTCAACTACTAACTCTCTAGTTTTATCTAATATTTTTCCGGTCTCTGTTAATCCAAATTCTTTTACTGTCCTGTTTAGTGCATTTGAACATACTACCGAAACCATTGCACCTGGAACTCCATGGCCAGTGCTATCAGCAGCTGCTATAAAAAATAAATCACCAATGACCTCGGCCCAATAAAAATCTCCTGCCACTAAATCTTTTGGTTTGTATAGGATAAAATTATTTGACGCATGTTTATTTATAAACTCTTGTGGAGGTAAAATAGCTTCTTGCAAACGTTTGGCATAAGATATACTATCAATAATTTCTTTTTGCTTTTCTTCTACCAAATGCTTTTGTGTTTCAACTTCTGATTTTTGAGTTTCAATAATTTCTTTTTGTTGTAATAAGGTTTTATTAGTTTGTTTTCTTAAATAGTTACTTCGAATTACAAAAAAAACTAGTATTAAAAACACCAT
>JBKJPW010000154.1:0-30434 GCA_046594225.1 Bacteroidia bacterium | reverse complement strand
CTATTTAATGTTATGATTTTGGGGATAAGTGAATATACTCAAATAAAAAAGGGCAGCAATTGCTACCCTTAACTACACACTAGACTATATAACTACTCTTTAATGAATTTTAAGGTTTGGATATAATTACCTGACTTCAATTTCAAAAGATATAACCCCTTAGATAAATTTTCAATATAAAATTTGTTATTATTTTGTAGGTCATTCTTCTTTAATTTATCAGATTTAATAAATCTACCATCAATAGAGTAAACAGCTAATTCAATTTCATTATCTAATAGTTGAAGAAAGCCATTATTAATATCTATTATCAAATTTTGATTAGCAGGATTAGGATAAACTGAACAGAAGTTAGATTCAATGTTGTATTCTTTAATACCTATTGGATTTGAATTGTAAACCTCATTTATTTGTGAAACCGTTAATACAGTATCCCAAATACCAAAATCATCTAATTTACCTTTAAATGTTTCTTCTGTTACTATAGAATCAGTACTGCCAATACATAATTTAGAAAGATAAGATGGAACCACTATTGAGTTAGTGTATGTTTTATCCAAAACTCCGTTTATATACAAATAATAATTAGTGTTGTTTTTAACTACTACCATATGATTCCAGGTATTAATAGATATGTTAGAGTTTGATAAATCATTAAATAAAACATCCCATCCAGCTCCTGTACTTGCCCATAAAGCATATTTATTGCTACCTCCCCAATTAAAATCTAAAGCAAAGCCTTCTAATGGAATTGTATTAAAAACACATTGGTTATTATTAATATTATTTCCATTATTTAAAGAGTTTGAATTTATCCAGCATGAAACAGTCCATGAATTCCATCCACAATTGAAAAAATTATGATTTACGCTAATATGAGATGACGATCCATTAAAGCTGTAAGCATTATTAATATTATTAAATCTGTCAGTTGTTAAAGTTGAAGTTACAACAATGCCATTGTTCCCGTTTCCGCTTTGATCATTAGCATTCCCTGTAAATGGCATCCATAATTGTAGATGATTTGTTGGAATATAAGAAGGTACTTGAGCATTAACTAAATTTACAAAACCAATTAATAAAAAAGAAAGTATAGTTTTTTTCATGCTATATGTGTTTAAAATTTAAGAAAAATATTTATATAATTCGTTGTAAAGATAATTGAAAGTCTTTTATTTTATAAATATAACTATTAAATGCAGGCTTTGGGTTACTGAACGAGTAGATTTTAGTTATAAGTGATATTACTAGCCTAAAATCTCATCAAAACATTTACCCATGTAGGTAATCATTTCATCATTAATCATTGGTGTAACGCCAATCCAAAAAGTGTCGCTAACAATAATATCTGTATTTGGTAAATCACCTACTATACGATAATCATAATCTTTAAAGTATGGCTGTTTACGCAAATCGCCAGCGAACAATAAACGCGTAGCTACTTTTTTAGCATCCAATTTTTGAACTAATTCGTTACGAGTTATTCCCGCATCCTTTTTTACTGTAATTAAAAATCCAAACCAAGATGGATTAGAATTTGGCGTTGCCTCTGGCAAAATTAATTTATTGGTATGTTTTTTTAAAGTTGAAGTCAGTAAATCAAAATTATGTCTTCTTATTTTTATAAATTCATCTAATTTTTCTAACTGCGCTAAACCTAAAGCAGCTTGCATATCGGTAATTTTTAAGTTAAAGCCTTGACGAGAATAAATATATTTATGATCGTAGCCCATTGGCAAATCACCTAACTGTTGACAAAAGCGTAAACCACAAGTATTATCCTTCCCTGGTTCACACCAACAATCACGTCCCCAATCTCTAAATGATTCTGCTATTTTTTTTAATTTAGAATTAGAAGTATAAACTGCGCCGCCCTCACCCATTGTGATATGGTGAGCTGGATAAAAACTTAAAGTAGCTATATCACCAAACGTACCAACATGTTTTCCGTTATACGTTGCACCTAAAGCATCACAACAATCTTCCATTAGCCATAAATCATGTTTCTCACAAAATTCGGCTATCACATCTACATTAAAAACATTACCCATCGTATGTGCAATAACAACCGCTTTTGTTTTATGCGACAATGCTTTTTCTAAAAGTGTGACATCTATTTCGTAATGAGGAATAGTGACATCCAAAAAAACAGGAATAGCTCCATATTGTAAAATAGGATTAACTGTTGTTGGAAATGAAGCCGCTACCGTAATAACTTCATCGCCCGGTTTAATTCTTTCTTCACCTAATTCTTTAGCAGTTAATGCAGAAAATGCGACTAAGTTTGCTGAAGAACCTGAGTTAACAGTTAAAACAGATTTAACGTTAATATACTTAGCTAACTTTTTTTCGAATTCCGCATTAAATTTACCCGTTGTAAACCAAGCATCTAAAGCAGAATCTGTTATGTATTGCATTTCTTTATGATCAAACACTTTACCACTAACTGGCACTGCTGACTCTCCTGGTACAAATGCTTTTTGCTTAAATGCTTCATCATGATACTCTTTAATAAGAGCATGAATTTGATGTTTGATATCTAATAATTTTGACATAGTTGTTGTAATAATTTAAACCATATAAGGATTAATTGATTTTTATTTTGAAACATAAAAGTCATAAAAGAACATATAAGATTTTTATTTTTAAGTGTTGTTAGTTTAATTAATTAAATGATTGTTAATTTTCAGAAATATAAAAGTCATAAAAAATATTAGTAGTTTATTCATTTAAAACTCTATAAAGTTCATTTACAAAAGTTTTTTGTCCATCATTATAAAGGTTCGTAGTGTTAAAGTTAAATAATATTCCAAAAGGAGCTTCTAATAAATTCATATAAGTGAGTAACTGAGCTTCATGAATTGGCAACATCTTTTCAACTGCCTTTAATTCAACAACTATAGAGTTTTCAATAAATAAATCACAACGTAATTCTGTTTCTAATTGTAATCCCTTATAATTAACAGGTACTATTAATTCGGATTCAAAGGAAATTTCACGAATATTTAACTCATGAATTAAGCATTTATGATATACACTTTCTAACAAACCTGGGCCAAGCGACTTATGCACTTCAATGGCAGCGCCATTAATTTGATAAGTAAGGTCTTTTATTTGTGACTTCGTTAATCTCATTTTTTTGAACAATAAAAGTCATAAAAGAACATATTAGATTTTGTTTTAATCTCTTCTTTATGACCCTTTATGTCTTTTATGGTTTATTTACTTAGTTTGTATTTTGATGCAATCATTTCTATTTATTACAATAGGATTCTATTTGTTTAACACGGCAAGCGTATATATTGTTTTGAGGATTTAATTCTTCTAAATATCCATCAATTGTAAATTTTATTGTTTCTTCAAAGTTTAATCTTGGTTTCCATCCCAATAAATTGACCGCTTTGGTAATATCTAACTTCAATAAACCTGCTTCATGCAATTTTTCAGTTGATTGAGGCGAATCAATTTTGATAGACGGTATAATTTGTTTTACTTCATTCACCACATCTCCAACACTATAATTTTCAAAAGCAGATGGCCCAAAATTCCAACCACCTGTAAATTCTTCACCATTAGTCCATAATTTTTCGGCTAATTTCATATAACCAAATACCGGTTCCAATACAAATTGCCAGGGCCTAACAGAATTAGGATTGCGAATGATAGAGGTTTGTTTTGATTCATACGCTCTTATCATGTCTGGGATAATGCGATTATCTGCCCAATCTCCGCCGCCAATTACATTACCGGCCCTACCTGAAGCAACATGTGCCGTATTTTCTTTTGTAAAAAAAGATTTGATATAAGAATTAGTTATCAGTTCTGAACAACCCTTAGATGCGCTATAAGGATCATCTCCTCCCATCGCATCATTTTCGCGATAGCCCCACATCCATTCATTATTTTGGTAACATTTATCTGTGGTAACATTAACGGCTACTTTTACTGAAGGACAATTTCTAACCGCTTCAAAAAAATTGACTGTCCCCATTAAATTAGTTTCAAAATTATAATGAGGATTATTATAGGATTCGATAACCAATGGTTGAGCTGCCAAATGAAACGCAATATCAGGTTTAACTTCATTGAAATAATTTTGTAGCTCCACTAAATTTCTAACATCACCATCCTTATGATTTATCTTTTTAGAAAGTTCAGTTGTAACATAATTATCTTTTGCTGTTAGTGCTGGCAATGCATAACCATAAACATCAGCACCTAATTCTTTTAACCAAATACACATCCAAGAGCCCTTGAAACCGGTATCACCGGTTACTAGTATCTTTTTACCTTTATAAACAGAATTGAATAAATCGAGCATTTAGTTTATTTTTTTCTTATATGACCTTTTATGTCTTATATGGTTCAATTTATTTATTTCCAGATTTTCCATTTAGCATTACCACTTTGCCACATATCTTCCAATTCAATTTTATCCCTTAAAGCGTCCATGCATTTCCAAAAACCATCGTGTTCATATGCTGATAACTGACCTGAATTAGCAATATCTATCAATGGTTTTTTCTCCCATTGTACTTCATCCATATCGCCTTGCAAATGGTTAAAGATCTCGGGCTGTAGCACAAAAAAACCACCGTTAATGCGTACACCATCTCCTACCGGTTTTTCCTGAAATGTTTTTACAGTTCCATTTTCATCCGTATCTAAATTACCAAAACGTCCCGGTAATTGAATAGAACATAGAGTAGCCATTTTTCCTGACTTTTTATGAAAATTAAGTAGTTCATTGATATTAATATCTGCTACACCATCTCCGTAAGTTAACATAAAAGGTTCGTTACCAACATATTTTTGAATACGTTTAATTCGTCCGGCTGTATTGGTATTAATACCAGTATCTACCAAAGTTACTTTCCAGTTTTCAGAACCAGAATTATGAACTTCCATTTTATTATTTGCTAAATCAAATGTTACATCTGTTTGATGTAAAAAATAATTTGCAAAATATTCTTTAATCACATAACCTTTATAGCCACAGCAAACCACAAATTCATTAAACCCATAATGGGCATAAATTTTCATAATATGCCAAATAATTGGTCTTCCGCCAATTTCAACCATAGGTTTTGGTCTCACATCTGTTTCTTCTGATAATCTGGTTCCTAGTCCGCCAGCTAAAATTACTACCTTCATAAAATATGTTTAAAAATTAATGCGTTCTTTTTCAATAACTAATGGTCGTTTACGAATTTGAGTATGAATTGCTCCAATGTATTCTCCAATAATTCCGATAAAAAATAACTGCACGGAAGAAAAGAAAAAGACTCCTATTACCAATGGAGCTGTTCCTGCTTGAAATGTGTCCCAATACATTAACTTATAAATAAAATAACCAAGGGCCACTAAAAAACTAATCATAGCCGAAAAGAAACCTATAAATGCAGAAAGACGTAATGGCAATTTAGAGTGATTTGTAAAACCAAGCATTGCCATATCATAAAGCGTAAAAAAATTATTTTTAGTTTCTCCTGTTGCTCTTTGTGGCTGAGTATATTTTATTTCAAATCTATTAAATCCTAATTCTGTAATCAATCCTCTAAAATATGGGTACGGATCATCTAATGTTCTTAGCACAGAAATGAACTGTTGATCGTATAATCCAAAGCCTGTGAAATTTTTAACGGGCGATTCTCCATTACCTTCTGATGCTTTTGTCAAAAGATTATAAAAGAACTTACGAACGGCAAACATTAAAGGATTTTCTTTACTTTTATTCTTAACTCCTATAACAATTTTATAGCCTTCTTCCCACTTAGTTAAAAACTGCTCTATTAATTCAGGAGGATCTTGAAAATCAGAAACTAAAGAGATAACAGCATCACCTTTACATTGTAACATTCCATAAAATGGAGAGCGAATATGTCCGAAATTTCTGGCATTTAAAATAACCTTTACGTTACTATTTTTTTTAGCAATTTCTCTTAAAATATTTACTGTATCGTCAGTTGAATCGTTATCAATAAATATATGTTCATAGGTATAATGTGGCAATTTTTCAAATACTTTAGCCACAGCCTCACTTAATGGGCCAACGTTACCTTTTTCGTTAAAACAAGGAGTTAATACTGAAATGTGTTTTTTCACTGATTTTTAATTATTATATCACCCAAAAATAGCGTTTTTTCCCACAATTTATAGTAAGATCGAGATTAATTTTTATTTCTCTAAAATAACAAATAAATTGTATAAATTTGGTTCATACCTTCTATTTTGGGAAGCGTTAAATAGCTATTTATTAGATGAATACAGTAAATATAGAAGATTTTCATTTTGTGTACTCTCAAACTAAAATTAGTTGGGGTAAACTACAACATAAAACCATCTTAATTACTGGAGCTACTGGTTTTTTCGGAAAATGTATGCTTCAAAATTTTATTTGTGCCAATATCGAAAAAAACCTTAACATCAATATTATTGCTCTAAGTAGAGATCCTCAAAAATTTATTTCTCAAAATCCTGAATTTAATCACAATTGCATTTCTTGGCTAAAGGGGGATATAAAAAACTTTGATTTTCCTTCTCAAACCATTGATTTTATTATTCATGCAGCAACAGATGTCAATACTCATCTTATCGTAAATGAACCATTAAGTATCTATCAAAATATTGTTGATGGTACAAAACATGTATTAGAATTAGCCAAACTAAACAAAATAAGCTCTTTACTATATATTAGTTCTGGAGCTGTTTATGGAAAACAACCTCAAAATACAACTCATATTTCTGAAGATTTTATTGGCGCTACAAATGTTTATGATAAAGATTCAGCTTATGGCGAAGGAAAAAGAGTGGCTGAAATGTTTTGTAATATTTATAACAAGCACTATCATATCGATATAAAAATAGCAAGATGTTATTCTTTTGTTGGTCCATATTTGCCATTAGATGGTCATTTTGCTATCGGCAACTTTATTAATGATGTAATCAATAACAGAAAAATAAAAATACAAGGAGATGGCAGGCCGCAGAGAGCTTATTTATACACCGCTGATTTGATGATTTGGTTATTAAGAATTTTAACAGAAGGGAAATCATGTTACCCTTATAATGTTGGTTCTGACGAGGCTATTGATTTAGAATCATTAGCTAACATGATTAACCAATTTTCTAATAATAATTTAGGTATAGAAATCGCACAAGCAAAAAATTTAAATCCTCCTGCAATGTATGTTCCTTCTATCGAAAGAGCAAAAAATGAATTAGGGTTAAAAGTATATACAAACTTAAAAGACGCTATTGACAAAACTTTTAAATTCAATAGTCTAAATAAAAAAATAATTAATAAATGAAAGCATCTGATTACATAGCTAAATTTCTGGAAGCAAAAAAAATTGATTTTGTTTTTGAATTATCTGGAGGGATGATTACTAATTTATTAGACTCTCTTCATCTTCAAACAAAAATTAAAATAGTTACCATGCATCATGAGCAAGGCGCTTCTTTTGCGGCCGATGGATATGGTAGAGTTACAGGTAAGCCAGGAGTTGCATTAGCTACAAGTGGTCCAGGAGCAACCAATTTAATTACTGGTATTGGAAGTTGTTATTTTGATTCCGTGCCTGCCATTTTTATAACAGGACAAGTTAATCGTCATGAATTAAAAGGAAATAGAAACATTCGTCAATTAGGGTTTCAGGAAACTGATATCATATCTGTTGCTACGCCCTTAACTAAAAAGTGTTATCAGGTAAAAGAAGCGTCTGAAATACCTACTATTTTTATGGAAGCATTTAAAATTGCAACCGAAGGAAGGCCTGGTCCTGTGTTAATTGATATTCCAATGGATGTGCAAAGAGGTAATATTGATTCTGATCCTATTGCTGATGCGATGAAAAACGACGATAAGCAAGAAGCATTTGGTTGGGAAAAAGAATTAAATAACCTTTCATCACTCCTCCATAGTTGTAAAAAACCAATGTTATTAGTTGGTCGTGGTGTAAGATCTGCTTTTGCAATTGATGAATTAAACTCTTTTTTACAACTCACTAAAATACCAGTAGTCACAACACTTTTAGCTGTTGATGCTATTCCTTTTAATCACCCTCAAAGAACTGGCTTTATTGGAAGTTATGGAAATCGATGGGCTAACATTAGTTTTGGAGAATGTGATTTATTAATTGTTATAGGAAGTCGTTTAGATATTAGACAAACTGGGGCTGATGCTAAATTTTTTGAAAACAGAGATATTTTTCACATTGATTGCGAAGAGGGTGAAATTAATAACCGTGTGAAAGGTTGTATACCAATTATTGCTGATTTAAAATATTTCTTAAAAACATTTAATCAAAAATTTCAAAAAGAAAACTACTTACAAAAACAAGATTGGTTTTCTTACATTCAAGATTTAAAAGATAAATGGCCAGATAGTAAGGAATTAGAACCAAAAGGAATTAATCCAAATATATTCATACATACACTTTCGCAAAATTCAACAAAAGCAAAAGCTTATTTAGCAGATGTTGGTTCGCATCAAATGTGGACAGCACAATCTTTAGAGATTAGTGATGATCAAGTTTTTTTAACCTCAGCGGGTATGGGCGCTATGGGATTTGCTTTACCTGCAGCTATTGGAGCTTGCTTAGCTTTAAATAGTGACCCTGTAGTCTCAGTAATTGGAGATGGTTGTATGCAATTGAATATTCAAGAACTACAAACCATTGTAAGAAATAAACTTCCAATAAAAATAATAGTACTAAATAATCAAAATTTAGGAATGATTCGGCAGTTTCAAGATTCGTATTTTGAAGGACGATACCAATCAACATGGTGGGGCTATTCAGCTCCAGATTTTGAAAAAGTAGCGATTGCTTATGGCATCAATGCAAAAACAATTACTGCTAACGAAGAAACTGAAGATGCTGTAAAATGGCTATGGAATGAAGAGAATAATGATAATCCTATTTTATTACAAGTGATGATTGATCCTCACACAAACACTTATCCTAAAATAGCCTTTGGAAAACCAATTACAGAAATGGAACCGTTTTCGAAACCAATTGAAATGGAAGGAACTTAATAAAGTTAAGCTTTCTCTCTTCTACTTCGCACAAAAGTAAATCCTAATAAACTAGCAAATACAATAAGAGCTGCAATTGAGATCGCAGCACCTTTTGCTTTTAACCTCGGCTCAAAACTCAACTCTATATTATTCGCCCCTTTAACAATTGGCAAACCTGTTAAGCCTGCATTGATCCTGTATAGTTTTGCATCTGCGCCATTTACTTTCACACTCCAGCCTTCATCAAAAGGTATTGAGAAAAATAACACTTTGGACTCATTAACCGTTACATCTCCAATAATATTATTATCGGAGAACTTAGAAATTTTGAAAGCATCTTTTTTCAATTCATTGCCATAAGCCATGTAATTGTCAAAAGTTACAAGCGCAGCTGTATCAGCTAAATTAAATTGTTTAAAAGAGGCGAAAGTTGTTTTATCTTCATTTCCAATAATTGTTGCTCTTAACAAACAAAAATCTTTTTGTGTAGTCGATAATTTTTTAAATTCATCTCCACTTATGATAGTGTTGTAAGTAAAACCAAAAGGTAGCGCAAACTTATTTTTGTAAACGGTTACATCGCCAAATTTGGCAATAGAATCGAAACCCATATTTTTCACAGCGCCATCAGTCCGCTTAGATAACCAATACTTGCCACTGGCTATAGAAAATAAAATAGGTCTATCGCCCAATCCTTTTGCCCAACGTGTCGAATTTTCATCTTTTACATCAATTACATTTAAGTCGCCCAAAAACTTAATGTAATTTTTTTGATTGAAGGAATAGTAAGAAGGCGTACCATAAAAGCCCTGCACCTTAGCATCGTTAATACTTGAGTGAATTGCCAAACCGGAACTATAATCTTTATTTACTCTGAAAAAATCTTTATCTGTACTTTTTAAATAAGCAATTGACTCTACGGTATAATCATTATATCCTACTTTATCTTTCAGCATGGAGCCCGTAACAACATCACGTTTATTAACGGTTATACTTGAAAAATAAGCGACTTCGAAAAAACAAAGAACTATGATGATGGTTTTTGAAATTGATTTCAAGGATGTTGTTGTACTTAAACCATACAATAAACCGGCATAAGCCAAAATTAAAAATGTAACTATTGACCTTAAACTTGTATTGACAGCGGGTTTAAACTGATTAGCCGGCGTATATAATAAAAATAATAAAAACAACACTGTTACACCTAATACAATTTTATTAATCTTGTTATTTTGCTCAATATAACTGATAGCCCTTGCAGAGAACATCACCATAAAGATCACGATCACTAAAGAAAACGCACGGAAATAATCTCCGGAGAAAGCCCAGAATGCATAACGGAAATACGGAAACAGAATTGGCATACAAAACAATACTGTAATACCGCCGTAAAACCATTTCTGACGCTTGTTAAGTGAACTATAAAACTGTGGAAATGCTAGCAAACAAAAAATACCACAGTAAAATAATGGAGCCTCTAAGTAATTTTGCCAGCCGCGGAAATTACTTCCTGTTCCAATCATATCACTTCCAAAAGCACGGAACGTAGTTGTAAAACGCAAGGCATCATCTGCTAAACCAAAAGCAGACTGCTGCTTCAATTTTTCAAAGAAACTTGACTCACCTCCTACCCTCGGACTCTCCAAATATTGTAATACATCTGGTAATAATTGGTAACAAGTAATGGCTACTCCAACACAGGCCAATCCAATTGTTTTTAGAAGAAAAATAAAGAAAGCCTTCTTATTTCCTTCATGGGTATCAAAATAGCGTGTGCAGATGTAAGTTGCCAATACAATGGAATAAGGCAATAATAAAAATGGCTGAAGAAAGCCTAAGCACATTATACCAAATACAAACCAAAAGATTTTTTGATGGTTTAACCAACGTTCAAAACCATACAAAATAATAGCAATATACAAGGCTTCTGCCGAAAATATAGCCCAGCAGCCTCCTAGAATAATAAAGCCCGAAAACGCAAAAAGAATAGCAAAGATGAGTGCCGAAAAATTCGACAACTTAACCTCTTTTAAGAATTTATAAAACACTAATCCTGATAAAAATATTTTCAGGATTTCCATAAACACTAATCCATAAGGTATTTTTGATTTATCGAAAAGAGTTAAAAAATCGGAAAAAAAATCACCCAGCCAAATAGGAAATACATTTTGTCCCATACCCTGCGAAAAACTCCAACCCGGTACGCCATCCGTTTTCATAATGTCCGAATAGTTTGTTAACCACGGAAAATAGATATTGATGGAATCGCTACCAATATCCCTGAACAAATAAATCTTTTTGAGAGTAATGAAATCACTAAATATCAAATAACAAGAAATGAGAATAAGGCCCAACAAATAATAAAACTCCTTTCCTTTAATATACGAATCGTAAAAATTATTAGTTGATGAATTTTCTTGCCCTGATTTTATATTATTTTGTTTCGCCATATTATTTAATCTTTTAAAATACTAATATAATAATTCCCTATTTAATATCTGGTGCTTCATAAGCAACTCCTTTTCCTTCGATTTGGGATATTTTTAATGAATTAACTTTTACACTAAGTGGTTGTTTATCAATATTCCAGATGAAACACACCATTTTCTTTGATTTTGCAGGAAGGTTCCCGGTTATTAGACTATAACTTAAGTTTTGTTTTCCGTTTAAATCATCAGCGGTCCATTGTAAAGGATACCGTTTGAAATAAACATTTTGCCCTAGGGAATCATCAATCGCAAAAACTATCCAAGTATTTGTTGGTTTTGAAAGCTTTAGCACGTCAAAATTAAATTCGGCAATTAAAGGATTTAAATTTGCAAACGTTGTATCAGATTTATTGTAAACGTCCAAAAATTCAGCATCATTTGTTTCAATAGATATCTTGTTTTTTTCAATCACTAAATTTCGTTTTATTTTCTCTTTTCGTTTCAAAATCAAAAATCCCCAATCAGGTTCAGTATCAATAATATCATAATAGTCCTTAAAATATTTTTCTTCAGGCTTCGTCGCAATATAATAATCACAGTTCATTTGCATCACCTCTGTTGGATCAGCTGGATTTAAAACACCGCCATAGCGGTAATTAAAGAAACCAAATATTAATTCGCGTACGCGATGTCCACCAATGGTAATACGTTCTTGCGATTTGTTTTGTTCATTCAATAAAGTTGTATAAAAATGTTCGGGTATGGTTTCATATACACTTAATGAATGTTTTCTGAAATTAAGATTAAAGGCAAAATGAATAGCAAACAATACAGCTAAACTAAAACCTACAACTATATTTAACGTAAATGAAAGTTTATCAGTGGTAAAACAAAGCCATAAAATGAAGAATACATAAAAGAAAAGGCCGGTTCTGTCTTCTGGAAAATTAACAGCAAATAATTTATTCATCAAATAAAATCCGAGTACTAAAACCCATACTATCACAAAAAACAACAAAGAAAAATCAGGTTTCTTAACTAATTGTTTGATATTGAAAATATCTTTTTTACTAGTGTAAACAAACAATCCTACCGTTGACATTACTAATACAACCATACTCCATTTAACCATAGTAGAATATGTGCCAACTAATAATTGAATTAATGTTATAAACGTAACCTTCCAATAACTATCTCCTGCACCATAATATAAAGCGCCACCATCTTGTAAAAAAAACGAAAAAGACAACCAATAATATATAGCCCCTAAGTGTAACAGCCAGGCTATTATTACTATCGGTTTAAAAAAAGTTTTATTAAACATTTGAATTAAAAAAATAATTCCGCTTAATAACAAAACCACAATAATTAAAATCAAATTCGAACTAATAGCTAATTGTAAAAATAATAAAGTCAGCAAAAATTTAGTTTTATTTTCTGGATTAGCTATAAACTCTAACATAAAAGCAATACCCATTATTAATAATGCCATTGATAAACCGTAACCTCGACAAGCACTAAAAAATGTTAGCCAATGAAATGATAATAGTATGGCTGCCGTTAATATTATTTTTGAACCAAATTGATTTAAGTTTTTTGAAATTTTATAAGTTGCAAAAATTAAAACGATAAATCCAATTAAATTGGGAATACGCAGAGCAAATGGAGAAGAACCAAATGCATGAAAACATATATTCCCTAAAAAACTATTTAATACGTGGTTATTAGCATCAACTGCCGAATGAAAAGGCATATATTTTCCTGACTGAATAAAAAAGAAAAAAGTAGCAGTTTCATCATGATTAAATGGGACTAAATAACTTCTTAAAGCAACAATTATAAAAACGATCACTGAAATTGCTATAAAAACAAAAGGAAAAAGTGATTTTTTATTTGAAGTCATAATTTATAATTTGGTTAAACTGTATACAGAAAGTTTTTCTATAAAAAATTTACAGCTATAAAAATAGCATAAAAAAAGCATCCACTAACAGTGAATGCTTTTTCATAAATATTAAGTAATATTATGGAGTAGTAGTTGGTGCTGCTGGAGCAATTGGTTGAGCTGCAGGAGCTAATGGCGCGCCTTTTTCTTTAGCCATTCGACCAGTTGCAGAACCTTCTGTATCAGAACTATCAACTGAATCTCCTTTTTTAGGAGTAGACAATAAACTAAACACTAATAATAAAATAGCTAAAGTCCAGGTTGCTTTTTCAATAAAATCTGTACCACGACGAGCACCCATTATTTGGTTAGCTGCTGAGAAATTGCTTGAGATCCCTCCGCCTTTTGAATTTTGAACTAATACTACTAAAATTAGTAATACACACACGATGATAATGGAAATAGTTAATATTGCTTGCATAATTTATTTGTTAGTTTTCAGTTTTTCTATAAGGGATGCAAAGTAAACACTTTTTTGTGGAAATTTCAAACTTAATATTTCATAAGCGCGAATTGCTTTAGAAATATTTCCTTGTAAAGCATAAATCTTAGCTAAAGTTTCAGTTACTAAGTGCTCATTTTCCAATAAACTTTGTTTAGCATCAATAGCTGGAGTGAAAAATTTACCAGTTCCTAGTTTAATTCTACCTGGATCAGATTCAATTATTTTGTCTATTATTTGCTTATTTTGAGAGAAAAATGATGATTTTTTATCATTTTCAGTCTTTTTTTCTTCAATTTTAGTATTTTCTTGGGCAGTGCCTTTTTCAGTTTTTGTTTCAATTTGAAAGGTATGAGCTTCTTTTTGAATAGTTTTTAACCAATCTGTAAATGAACTAGGGTCTGAAATATCTTCCTTATGTAATTCAGGAGTTTTTATAATATCCGTTTCAACATACGATTGGATAATGCTTTTGTTGATTTCTTGCTCAATAGTTTGGTTTAATTTTGCTTCACTAAACTCCTGAACAGGAACTTCTGTTTCGTTTTCAATGGATTTAATGATGTTGATTTCATCATTATTTTCTTTAATTATTTCAGATTGTTGATTTGGAATAGTAGTGTTAGCAACAGTATTAACATAAATAACTTTAATATCATTATTTGTAACACTAACAGAGCCTGTATTTTTTTTAGATTCAGTGACTTCGATAGCCTCAGTTACCGACTTATGAACAGGCTCTGCTACCGATTTTTCTTTAGATACTTCAGACTGGTGTAACAATTCATACAAAACGCTGCGGCTATTTACCACAATAGCTGTTTTACGCAATTGTTTAGAGTAATTAATTGCCTGATACTTATGTAAGCCTTTTGTATATAACAGATGGGCACTTTCAAAAAATGGATATTCATTCACTAGCACCTCTAAATCGGCCAAATGAGCAGATTCGATTAAGTGTGGTTGTTTGATGATATCTATAAATTGCTGCTGCTGCATTACCAATTATTAAAGGCTTTATTAAAAATATCTTCCGTTAATTGTCGGTTTATTTCAACTAGCAACGCATCTTCTTGCGAAGAAATAGCTAAACTAGCAGGATAATCTGCAAAACGAGTGAAGTTTTGATCAAAATTTTTAGTTGCATCAAACTTGTTATTATACTTAACATTTACAGTTATCGTTAATCGATTACTAGCTGCTTGATCATTACTTTGAATAGCTACTGGGGCATTATTATAATCAACAATAGTGCCTTCAAATTTAAGGTCGCCATTTTGCTTCATTAAAGATAAATTAGTTTGAGTAGAAACCACATCTCTTAATTTTTCAGTAAATTTTTGACTAATACTAGGGCTACCCAATGTTGTATTGTTTGTGAAAAAGCCCACAGAAACAGTTTTTGCCTCAATTGGAACGGTTGCTCCATTTAACGAATACTTTACTTTGCAGCTATCAAATAGCGAAAGCATAGTGATCAATATAAATATGTAGCCTAGTTTTTTCAATTTTATAGTGCGAATTTAACAAAAATCTCCCTCTTTCTCCCTCTGAAATATGATAAGTTGATTTTAAACCTATTCCATTGCTGGTTTAATATTAATAATCTTCATGTTTTCTGGATTAAAATATTTTTTGCAAATCTCGGTCAATTGTTCTGCCTTAATGGTTTTATACGTTTCAAGAGTTTGGTTGTACTTTTTATAATCCATAAAATAATACTCCGCAAAGCCTAATTTATCAGCAATGGCTTGATTGGAGAAATTTTGAAAAGTTTGACTTACTTCTAAATTTTTCACATAATTATCAATGAGTTCCTGATCAATGCCTTCGTTAATGATATCGTATATCTCTTTAGAAATAACTTTTTTTACTTTTGCGTTTCCTATTTGTGCTTGCATAACTACATCAAATATGGCTACATTAGAATATAAATGCGAATCATCTGCTTGTCCAGAGATTTGATACGCCAAGTTTCCTCTTTCTACAACACTATTATTTAAAATAGAATTAGAATTACTAAATAATAAATCTCTCAATAAATTAAATCCATAATAATCTGCTGTGCCAACTGCGGGAGCAGGTACTACATACGAATAAATTTGTACTGGATAATCTATTTGCATTTCTTCGATTGTTGGCACAAATGAAAACACATCTGGTTCTGCTTTCTTTATATTTAAAGGCAATTGTTTTTTTATTGGTCCGAAATATTTTTTCGCAAACTCAAATATTTGCTCTGCTTTTACATCTCCCACAATAACTAGGTAAGCATTATTTGGACTATAATATTTATCGTAAAAATCCTGGCATTGTTTTGTTGTGTATGCTGTAATTTCATCTAAATTACCAATGACATCCACTTTATAGGGATGTTGATCTGGATATAAATGTTTGTAGCGTTCAGATCCCATTCGATTATACCAATTGTTTTCTCCTAAACGTAACTCTTCTCCTACTACTTCTCTTTCTGTATCTAATACTTTTTGATCTAAAATTAAATTCTCCATTCTATCAGCTTCCATGTCAAATACCTTTTCGATATTTTCTTTTGGTAATTCTTGCCAATACACTGTTCTATCAAAAGTAGTATAAGCATTAATAGTAGCTCCTAACTTTTCCATTTCATGAATATACACATCGCCCTCACCACTATACTTTTTAGAGCCCCGAAACATCATATGCTCAAACATATGAGCCATACCTCTTACACCATCCCATTCATCTTTACTACCCACTCTATACCACACTTCCATTTGCACCATGGGCGAAGTATTTTTTTCGCATACAATAACTTTTAATCCATTAGGCAATGTGATTGTTTTGATAGGAAAATCAATGGCAAAAGATTGCATCGAAATAATAATGCATAACAATAATACTATTTTTTTCATTCTTTTAATTTTTAAAATTCTAACCCTAAACCAATCACAAATCCTTGATTAAATGAACCTTGTGGCCCGTAACCTAATATATAATCAACTCGTATGATTTGTAAAATATGTTCGATACCAAAATTGATTTCGTAATACTGATCTAGTTTATCATTAAATAATACATGTCCGCCAACTACTTCTTGTATTCTTGATTTTTTGAGAAAAGGAATTTTATTAAAAATAAATCCATTAAAATGATGTTCGGCATGAGCCTCCGCATACCAGTTTTTAGTACTGTAAGTATAATAAGGCAATAGCTTAAATGAGTTTAAATAATCGTTGTTTGCTAATATAGTTTGATTACCATCAAAATGTTTGTAATCCATAAACTCCACATATTTATTACTTAAAAAATAGCCGGCTTTTAATCTATATGCAAAGGTACCAACTAAACCTAATTTAATATTGTCATCAATAGCCATTTTTACTAAATCGTAATTAGCTTTGGTATTTAAACCAGGAATTGCTTTAGTATATTGAACATTAATAATAGGATATTTACTACCCACAATAATTTTTTGATGCGGCCGCGTATAATATTTTTGTTTGAAGCGAATAGATAATCCTAACTCAACAATGAACGAATTATTAACGGCAAAGCTCGAATCATCTGTAGTTGGATTTAAAGGATTATTACTTGTAAATAATTTATGTTTATCATCTACCCATAAATCAAAAGCAGTATTACGTAGCGATGAACGTTCTGCGTACTCTGTATTGAAGTTAGCAATTAAGCCATTAATTAATTCTTTACGATAATTTAGTGAAGCATATGTTTTTTTATAGAGCTTCATGAAATTATCATTGTTGAATAACGTATACGACGTATTCATTGTTGCATTAATAGGATCATTGCCATTAAATTGCTGAGCACTTGTTCCTACCTTTACATTAATAGATTCGAATTTTTCGGGCTTAAAAACATATTTCCAATTAGCCGTTCCTCCCCATAAATAATTAGAAAAACCGTACCTAACAGTTGCTGCTAAATTATGATAGCGATTATCGTCGTAACGCTTAGTCATATCAACTTTTATCGAAGCATTCACTCCCTCAACGGTATTATATTGAATACCAGAAGTTAAAAGTCCTGATGTATTTAAACTGAATTTTTTAGCCGATTTATTATAGCTATAACCCATAATTAAATCATTAAATGTGAGTTTATTTCCTTTTCTATCAATACTATCTTTATAACGATCACTATTTTTTATCGTTCCAATACTGTCTTTTTTACGATAATCTGTTTGTTCCTCGTATGTTAATGGAACAGGGCGAGATTCCTTCCAATAACCAGTGTCCTTTTTATTAGCACCGTCTTCTACTTTTAATACTTCGTTTTTAAAGAATTTTTTTGGAAACACAGGATGCATATCATAATCTGAAAATACTGCATTAAAATAACCGTCGCCCACAAATCCAAAAACTTTAAAATTAAATGTCATGTTTAAGCCTGTAGGCATCCAAATACTATCGTTTACTGGTGCGTTTAATTGCTTAATATATAATGTATCTACAAAATCAATCTTAGCATCTTTAGTTAAATAAACATCCGCACTATGTACACGCCAAGTATTTTCTTGAATATAAATAATTCCTCTAAAGCAAGGATCTGTTTTACGTTTAGGAGTAATTTCAATCTTGTTCAACATTTTACCATCTTCATAGGTTGTTCCCAATAATTTGTAACGATAAGATAATAATGCGTTTTCGTTGATAGGTGAAATAAAAGGGCGGTCGCTCAAGCCATCAAGTGTGATTAAATTTTCGTACACACTAAATTTCATATCACTTACTTGGTTAAAACTAAAAGCTTTATTGTCGCCACTTACGCGACTTGAATACATGATTTCTTTTTCGTCGTTTGGCTTTCTAAAATGGTATTTGGTTTCGCTTTCACTTAAATAAACAACTCCAAGCAATGTAGAATCAATTTTTTCGCCACTTGTATTCATAGCGTTTAACAGCTTTACCATTTTTTTAGGAAAATCCTTTAAGCGTTGCAGCCCCTTGATATACGCTTTACACGTAAAGGCATTGACTTCATTTAAATAAAATTTACGTTTTTTGATAGCCGCACGAATCACAGCATATGCAGGGTCTTCACCATCTTTAATAACTACTTCTTTCAATTCGTAGCTTTCAGGATTCAACACTACGTTTTTAATTGTATTTCCTTCTACAATAACCTTCTCAATCTTTTTTTTGTAACCAACGTATTGAAACATTAACTCATAAGAACCTGGCGCTAGTTTTAATGAATAAAATCCATCGGCATTGGCATTGGTTCCTTGAGTAGTGCCTTTTACTAATACTGATGAAAACGACAAGCCTTGTTTTTTTTCATCGCTTATTTTACCACTTACAGAAAACTGCTGGGCAAATAATGCAATCGAACATAAAAACAGAATTAAAGAAAGTACTGGCTTTTTCATACAAATAATAGACGTTTAAGATAACGAAAAAGTTACAGCTATAGATAAAAATCACATTTTTTAACTAGAGATTATCCATGACTCCAAATTCTAAGGGAGTCCACAAACCCATTGATATATTAGCTTCCTTGAGAGTATTACCTGTCCAAACATTACATGTTTTGAAAATGCCGTAAGTTCCATTTGCTTCAAAATAATTATCGTGTTTTCCATAAGATGGATGTGGAATTAACTGAGGTTTTTGATCTTTTAAATTAAAACTTTGAATAATCTGTGAAATTAAATTCAAATAATCACTTTCTGAAATGGAAATTTTTTTAATTAAATCACCCTTTTCCATATGCTTATAGTAAGTAACATGCATGGCCGAAGAGCCCAGTCCAAATAAAGCCGATAGCAAGGTTTTACATTTTAAATCAGCAAATGTTGGTGTATTTAAATAAAATCCTTTGTCGCCCCATCCAATAGAAACATAATGATAAGTAGTATCAATATCATGGAAGCTGGCTTGATCAATAAAATCACTCCAATTGTAGCAATTATTTACTCTTGGCATTACAATATCCGTATGCATACCATTGGATTTTACATAAATATCAATTGTTTTCTTAACCTTTCTAGATTCGGAACGCAACTTAATTTTTGGCAGTAACCAAGCACACACAAACCAAAGTAGAACCAAAGAAATAATAGCTGCAATGATTTTAAAGATTTTCTTTAACATAATCTCCTTTTTCTATTTATCACAGTTCCTAAAAAAAGTAACCCTTTCTATTTGGTAATAGAAAGGGTTAAAGGCAAATAAAATAAAAAAAGTTATTTATCTTTACTCATCATAATTTGTTTTTCCAATGAATAAGTATCTGTTTTACCAATTTTTAAATCCGCTTTTTCTTCAGCAGTTTTATATCCTTTTTTAACTACTTTAATGGTGTAGATTACATCTCCTTTTAAGGTAATGAAATATTCTCCGTTATCATTAGTTATAGTTGTAGCCGCAACAGCTCCGGTAGCATCTAAAATTTGAACGTCTACAGAAGCGATACCACTTCCTTCAAAACCATCTCTAACAGTTCCTTTTAAAATACTTAAACCTGAATTTGTTTTCTTTTTACCGTCTTTTTCTAAAATAGCATACGTAGATAAATCTGCTTTATATATATCACTTTCGCCTAAACCACCTTTTCGCTCACTTGCAAAATAAGCTGTTTGAGCATCAGCACTCACTACTAATGGTCCATCTTTATGAACGGTGTTAATTGGGAAACCTAAGTTTACTGGCTTAGTCCATTTACCACCTTCTAAAGTTGATTTAAAAATATCATAAGAACCCATAGAACCTTTTCCGTTTGAAGAGAAGAATAATGTTTTACCATCAGGTGCTATAAATGCACCCACTTCATCAAATTCCGAATTAACTTCTGGACCTAAATTTACTGGTTTATCCCACTCAGTTTTACTTAACCGTTTTACCATCCAAATATCTGCACGGCCATATCCACCTTTACGCTCACTAATGAAATACAAAGTTTTTCCATCAGGCGAAATACAAGCTCCACCTTCCCAAAATGTTGTATTAATTGGTTTTCCAAGAGCTTCAGGTGTTTTCCATTTATTATTTAATACTTTAGAAACAAACACATCTCCACCTCTTGACTCATTATCATTGACGTCGTTTTTGTAAATAAAAATTTGTTTACCATCTGGCGAAATAGATGTACAAGCATCATGAGCTGGTGTATTTACATTACCAGGAACATCTTCAGCTGGATTCCATTTTTTATTAACTGTATCCCAAGTTGAAATGTAGATGTCTTGAAAAAATTTACCATCACCTTCTACATCTACAGGAGAATCTGTAGTTTCTGGGCGACGAGTATTAAACACCAATTTTTTTCCATCAGCGCTAATACAAGGCGATTGGTCGTCATATTTTGAGTTAATCGCTTCCCCTAAATTATCAATTTTTACATCAAAAGGTGATGCCGTATATTTTTTAGCATTATTACAATGAGCTATATAAACATCTACATCTTCGGTTTGTGCTGCTTTTGTATTCACAGCTCCTTTATAAATATTAAACTCTGCTAAGGCATCATCCACTTTTTCGTCTGTTAAGTAAATTTTACCCAATACTAAATGTGTTTCTGGCTTCACATCCTTATTAGTAGCAACTGCCTTTTTTAAAGTTTCAGTGGCTTTATCATATTTTTTCAATTCAAACTGACAGTAACCAACATAATACAATATACCAGCATCTTCAGGGTTTTTAAGTAATACTTCATTATAGATTGTTAAAGCGCCTATATACTGCCCAGCATATAACTTTTGTTTTGCCAAAACCATCTTTACTTGATCACCAGCGTCAATTGCTTTAACATTTGACAAAAAAGCAAAAAAACATAATGCTGTTATAAATTTATTCATTTTGATTGGGTGTTAATATAATTTCTCGTTTATAAATATATAAAAAAGGATTGAAATGAAGATTATTTGTGTAAAAAATGGGTCTGTTTCTTAATAATCTGTATTTTTAAGGCATGAGTTCTATTGGATTTTACATAGCCCTACCCCTATTTTACCTTATTTCTATATTACCATTCCCCATATTTTATTTGGTATCAGATGGAGTGTACTTTTTGCTGTATAGAGTTATTGGATATCGCAAAAAAGTTGTTTACGAGAACTTGAGAAACTCTTTTCCTGAAAAAAGTCATAAAGAACTAAAAGATATTGAAAAAAAATTTTACAAATACTTGTGCGACCTATTTTTAGAAACCTTAAAAACATTAACAATTTCTAAAGAAGAAGCCATTAAACGTTGTGCATTTAACGAAAGCACTAAAACTATTATTAAAGAATTACACGACAAAAAACAATCCTGTATTTTAGTGATGGGGCATTATGGTAATTGGGAATGGGCTGGCAATACTTTTAGTATTATGAAATCACAGCAATTGTACGTGATTTATCATCCTTTATCAAACAAACATTTTGATAAATTAATGTATGATATGAGAACAAGATTTGGCACAAAACTATATGCCATGAAAGATACCATGAGGGAAATGATTAGAAACAGAAATGAAGTTAATATTACTGCTTTTATTGCAGATCAAACACCATCACCAGAAGGCGCTTATTGGACGACTTTTTTAAATCAAGATACTCCTGTGTTTTGGGGAACCGAAAAAATTGCTCAAAAATTAAATTACCCTGTTATTTATGTAACTGTTAATAGAGTAAAACGTGGTTATTATGCAGTAAATACTGAGTATTTAGTTATGGAACCTAAAAACACCAAGGAAGGTGAAATATCCGAATTACATACTCGCAAACTAGAAAAAGATATTATTGCTCAGCCCGAAATTTGGTTGTGGAGTCACAGGCGTTGGAAATATAAAAAAAAGTAGTTCAGTCAAAAAAAATAATTACTTTTACCAACGTATGACAAAAAAACATTTTCTCTCAGTATTAGCTGCATTAGGACTCTTTTTAACATCATGTAAAAAAGACTATTCATGCCTTTGTGTTACAACTTTCTCAGAAACTGGGTATAACCCCTATACAGTTTCTTCTAATCAAAAAATCGATAAAAAAACCACAAAAAAAACTGCTGAAAAAATTTGCACACAAACCGAAAAACAATTAGGGGAAAATCATAAAGATTATACTTCTGGAAACGAGAAAGTATCTGTTAGTTGTGCTTTAAATTAAACTTTTATGAAAAAATTAATTATACTCTCTTCTTTTGTTTTAGTATTAACAATAAGCTCTTGTAAAAAAAGCTACTCTTGCGCATGTACAACTAATGTAACACTTCCCAATTATTACCCATATCAAACAGCTACGGTAGTGAGAATTGAAAAGAAAGTTTCGAACAAAAAAGCTACATTTATTTGTACTAATACTGCAAAACAAATGCAAGCCAATACTCGTTTATTGTTTGATGATAATGTGAAAGTTGAAACAAGCTGTTCTGTTCAAGAATAATAGAATTGTATTAAAACGCTAAAACGTCATTCAGAATACTCTGAATGACGTTTTGTTTTTACAATAAGCTCTTTATTATTGTTAAATAAATTTTAAAGTTTAAAGCTAAAAATAAATGCTTTTAAGGATAAGTGAAAGGCATTACTCTTTTTCTACACCAGAAGGCGAAAGACTTAACGCTTTTCGCTCTTCGTTCTTTTTAAATGTTTTATTTAAATAGTATAAGTTTTTCTCATCGCAACCAACACGCTTAATCATATCAATTAATTCGTTCACACCTTTTTCGGATTGCTGTTGCTCTAATACAAAAGCTTCCAAAAATTTAAAAGTAGCAAAGTCGTTTTCTTCGTATGCCAATTTTGCTAATTTATTAATTGCAACTGTTACTTCATGTTCTAAATCAAATACATAATGAAATACATCTAATAATGTTTTTAATTTAATAGAAGTATCTTTTAATGGCTTAATATGAGCCGATCCACCATAAGTATTTATGTACTTATAAATTTCTAGCATATGATTACGCTCGTCGTTACTAGCAGCATAAAAATATTCAGCAATACCATCCAAACTTTTCTCTTCGCACCAAGTGGCTAATGTTAAATAAGCATTAGAAGCGTAAGCTTCTTTTTGAATTTGTTCATTTAGAGCATTTTTAATTTTATTTGATAACATATTATTTGATTTTTTTGTGTGCTATACAATATTACAATTTATTTTTTTCGTTCCCTAATTCGATGCGTTATTTTTGTTCTAAATCAATATTTAGAACAAAAATAAATAATAAATTTATGGAATACTAAAGCTCTTACGTCTTTTATTAAAATGAACGCTCTAAAAACATATTATTTTTTACTATTTTTTAGCATGATTGCTTCTTTTAAAGCACAACAAAATATAATTGTGTATGGAAAAGTAACCGATAACGCAACTAATAAACCTTTAGCATTTGTATCTATTCAAATACAAAACTCAAATTATGGAGCAAACACAAACAAAAATGGCACGTTTAGTTTTAACGTTCCTGCAAAAAAACACTTATCTGTTTTATTTAAACTATTAGGTTATACTAGTAGAGTAAAAGAAGTAGATATTGAAGAAGGGCATGACTCTCTGTTATTATCCTTAACTCTTTCTCAATCATACCTGTCGTTAGATACTTTTACAGTTTACAGCAAAAAGAAACCAGATACCTTGGTAGGTGCGCCCAACTATAGTATTTATGATTTTGATTTTTATGAAGACAAATACATCTTACTCACGTCTGAAAAATCATTAGAAAAAGCTCAATTAAAATTAGCAGATGCCAGTGGAAAGATATTAACCAGTTATTTTATCCCGAAAGAAGCTGGCGAGGCTAAAGAATTTTATCATGATTATTTAGGCTTTACGAATTTAGTTTGTAAAAATTATATTTATCGTATTAATATCTATCACGATCGTTTTTTATTAATTCCCTTAAAAGTAGAAGATGTAAACGCCTACATTAAACCAATTATTGATACTTTAAATGGCAAGCTCATCTTTACAGATTACTGGAAAGATTATCCTTTATTTAATTACTTAAGTTATAACGAAAAAGATAGTACTAAACGTCAATTAATAACAGTAGAGGATAAAGAATTGATGCACGCTTATCGTTTTGAATACTATTCCTTAAAACCATTTGAGAGATTAGAAGCCCGAAAGCTTTCTGATGAGTTGAAACTCGATAAACATATAGTAGCATCATTAATGACGGGCTTTACAAAAAGTATGTTTTACGAACCTTTATTTGCACCTCTTTATATTATTAAAGATACCATTTGTGTTTTTGATCATTATAAGGACAAGCTCTATCATTTGGATAAAAATGGTATAAAAATAGATTCAATCTCTATTAACTATAGCCATCCAAAAAACTGGAAGGAATGGAAAAATAAAATGCTAAAAGATGATATTGAGAATTTAATTTATGGCGTGTATGATAAAAACGGACATAAATACCTTAAGCAAATTAGTACGCGAACAGGTAAAGAAATGGGGAAATACACCTTGCAATTTCATAGTGCTGATAAATTAAAAATCCATGATGGTTATGTGTATTATATATACAGACCTTTTGAAAGCACTCAAGAAAAGTTTTTTTATCGGGAGCTAATTACTTTGGATAGGAATTAGTTTTTTTTAACCACATAGACACATAGTATTATTGTTTAATAGCTGTGAATTTAGTTCTACATAGCAAAGAAGCATAGCTCCTTTATGTGACACTAAGAACTCCTAATATTGATCATATTTCGTTTAGCCTATGTTTCTATGTGGTTATTTTTTATTTGTTCTCGCTCCCAATAATTATCGAGACTAAATGACATTCCTTAACATTAAACAGTTTTTTTATTGAGTATTTATTCGCACTTTCGTTACACCGAAAAAGCTATGATGAAAACGCTTAAAACACCTATTTTAACTTTAGTACTAAGTGCTATTTCGGCGGTTATACAAACTATTTTAGTATCTTTTATTTCTTATAAAATAAACAATGGATTTGATTTGGCTATTTG
Organism: Bacteroidia bacterium; assembly: GCA_046594225.1. Taxonomy (GTDB): domain Bacteria; phylum Bacteroidota; class Bacteroidia; order B-17B0; family Aurantibacillaceae; genus UBA4416. Next base: position 4,692 of record JBKJPW010000154.1, on the reverse strand, counting down.
CCTGCTCTCATTTTTCATTTCCTTTATTGTAAGTTTTTTCATTATCTATTTTTTATATAGTAATATTATTTTTGAAAAAATAGACAAACTTTATTTATTAGTAAAAGAGCAACAACCTAAAGAAATACCAAATACCGAATTTCAATTAGACGAAGTGGATTCGATTGACCGACTAGAAGATGAAATCAAAAAATTAGCGCAGGAAAGAAACAAAGAATTAGAACAAACTCGTAACTTAGATAGCTACCGAAAAGAATTTTTAGGTAATGTATCGCACGAATTAAAAACACCTATTTTCAATATACAAGGCTATGTTTCTACACTAATAGATGGTGGCATTAACGACCCAAGCATTAATGTTGAATATCTAAAACGTGCTGATAAAAGTGTAGATAGGATGATACAAATAATTGACGACTTAGAAACTATTTCACAATTAGAAGTTGGCACACTTGAACTAGATCCTGAAATATATGATATTGCGCAACAAGTAAGAGATATTATGGATGCCTTAGATTTTCAGGCAACTAAGCAAAATATTAAATTACAATTAGCTAAAAAATACGACAAAACTATTTTAGTAAAAGCAGATAAATTCAGAATACGTCAAGTACTAGTAAACTTAATTACCAATAGCATTAAATATGGTAAAGAAAATGGCAAAACTACCATCTCTTTAAACTTATTTGATGAACAAGTTATTGTAGAAGTAAAAGATAATGGGATTGGTATTGATGAAAAACATTTGCCACGTTTATTTGAACGTTTTTACCGTGTAGATAAAGGTCGTAGTAGAGAACAAGGTGGAACAGGCTTAGGACTTGCTATTGTGAAGCACATTATTGAAGGGCATGGAGAAACTATTGATGTGGTAAGCAAAGTAAACGAAGGCACAGCTATAAGCTTTACGCTAAAGAGAGGGAATTAGTTTGTTAGGTACTACGAAGTAGGTAATGTTATAAGCAGTTAATTTTTTATCAGTTTCGTAGTGTAGGTTTTGTTAGATTCAAAATGTTTTATGTTTATAAAATATAGTCCAGGCACTAAATTAGTCTGAATAATTCCGTCCGAATCTTCGTCCTTGTATACCAACTGCCCGAAAGAACTATAAATTGATATTTCTAAAGTGCCTTGAACGCCTTCGATTTTAAAAGTATTTTCAAATGGATTTGGATAGACTTTTATACTTGACGCAAAATTAAAGTCGTCAACACTTAATGGCGAAGAACAATTTGATGGAATCGAGTCTGTAGTATAAAAGTCGGAACAGGAATTACAAAAAACACTTTTAAAAAAGCAACTTGCTCTACTTGCCCTAAATACACTAGATGCGTTTCTATAAATACCGTGTCCACCTGTTGTATCTACTGTAAGTTCGCTACATATATTATTTGCAATCAAGATATTATGCATAGCTCTAGAACCTAGAAATATAGAGTACAATGGGGAACTGTCTGCATCTATTAGTACTGTTGGGTCTAATTCGCCATGAAATGCAATTGTAGGAATCATCTCGTCAATATCTACGAAGCTTTCAGTTACACCACCCCAATTGTTAAAAACGCCTTTAATAGAGTATGTATTTGTCAAATTATTTCCAGAAGTATAAAGATTTCCTAATGCAACACTAGTTGCTGTTGCGTTATATAATAATGAGACACTGTCAAGTTCGGATTGGTCTGCATATACCATTCCTTGAGAAAGAACTGAACCTGCACTTTGTCCTCCAACAAATATCCAACTAGTATCAATTCTAACTGCATTTGCATTATTAATAACAAACCTCATAGCAGCTCGCCCATCTTGTATGGCTCTATATATTGCCTTGTATTGACCGTATTCTGTACCGTCCCATCCTAGTCGATAATTTACTGAAGCACATACGTAACCTCTTTTTGCAAGATGTTGACATAAATCTACAATATCTCCCGATTGTTTGTCGCCACTTTGAAAACCCCCACCATGAAACAACATGATAAATGGTCGCTTAAACGATGGGTCAGCTGTTAGGTTGGGATAGTAAAGGTCCATTAATAATGTGTCTGTATTTCCCAAATGGTCTTGTGCAATTCCATATTGAACGTTATTTGTAGTAGTTATTTGAGCAGAGTTGAAAAATTGCACCTCTGTGTATCGTGTGTCGTTAGTGCAATATTGTGCGTTAACCCTACACACTAAAACTAAAAATATTGATGTTAGGATAAAATATTTTGTTTTCATAAAATTCATATTTGGTAAGACGTTCAAAATGTAAAAAGGTTTAATCGAAGCACTGTCTGTCTTTATTAATTGCTTATAACTAGTCTATACCCGCCATAAAATGGCTGCTTTGTTTTTATAAATCTATTTCTCTCCCTTAAAAATATCTTTAATCTTATCTTTTAAGTGGATCACTTTCTCAATATTTTCTTGAAAAGCAGGAACTGTCATTTCTGTAATTTGTGCATCACTTAATGATTTTAAGGACTCAGGATAAAAAACAATAAAGCTTGTAAATTCATTGTTTTTATTTAATGTTTTAGGCATATTATCAATATGAAAATCAAAAGAAACCGTTTGTTTACGGCTACTTAAAAAGATATATAAATCATCCTCTTTTACTTTTTCAATAATGTCGCTATCCTCAAAGTCGCTTACCATCAAATAATTATAAAACTCACGTTTTTTATCTTTATTTAAAACAGTAAATGCATCAATGGTTTTTTGTTGTCCATAAATTACTGCATTACTTCCCATCTGTTTAAGAATAGAATTTATTTTACGAATCACTAAATTAAATCCACTTTCTAACTCAGAGTTTGGGGCTAATAAAACAATAATGCGTTTATAAGAATTAAGTGGCTGTATTACTTTTGAAATAATAATAGATTGTTTTGTTTTAACTAATAAATTATCAGCAATACTTCCAAAAATTAAATTACCTGAACCTGATTGTGCTTTCCAACTAATCAAAACGTCAGATATGCTATATGCTTTAGTAGTGCGAGCAATACCATCCACAATACTTAAATCTACTTTTTTAAGTACTTGTACTTTTTTATCTCCCGACGAAATTTGCTCTACTACTCCATCAATTACTTTTTTAACGATGTTTATTCTCTCATCGGCGTCTTCGTTTTCTTCAACAATAGATAAAGGGTAAATTGGTTCTTGAGATTTATCATCTTTAATAATTAAAGCCAAATCAATTAGTCGTGCAATATTTTCAGGATTACTAACAGGTATTAAGATACGTTCTGTTCTATCAATAATTTTTTTAGAGGTTTCCTTATCTGTAATAGCAATTTCACGAGCTGCCCTTTCAGTTACAAATGAACTTACCATACAGGTAATTAAAATCAGGATAATTGTTCCATTAATTACATTTTGATCAAACAAACCAATATCGTAACCTACTTTAATAACGGCTAATGTAGCAGCTGCATGTGATGCACTTAAACCAAACATCACGCGTTTTTCGTACTTGGTGTATTTATAAATAAAGCCAGTAGCTTGTGCGGCTAACCATTTAGTAACTAATGCTACGAAACTTAAAATGCCTGCAAAAATTAAAGCATCCGTTCCTTTTAAAAACACACCAAAATCAACTAGCATACCAGCACTAATTAAAAAGAAAGGAATGAAGATAGTGTTACCAATAAAAATAACACGGTTCATTAAAACTGAATTATGCGGTATAACTCGATTTAATGCTAAGCCTGCCAAGAAAGCACCAATGATAGGCTCTACACCTGCTAACTCAGAAAAGAAACCTGATATAAATACAACCGCTAATACATAAATATATTGCGAACTCCCCTGGCCTTCAATGTTTCTAAAAAACCAACGACTTACTTTTGGCAATAAGTATAACACTGCAAAACATAATAAACTCAATGATAAAACCAACCTCAACCAAAACATAGCGTTGATTTCGCCACCTACTACATTAGTAATAACACCTAATAAAATTAGCACAGCACTATCTGTAATAATAGTTCCACCAAAAGAAATTTGTACAGCTCTATTTTTTACAATACCCATATTACTTACAATTGGGTAACTCAATAACGTATGAGTGGAGAACATACTTGCTAATAACAAGGCTGGCCATAAACTAAATCCAAATATGTAAACACAAACTAAATAGCCAATAGTAATTGGAATGAAAAAAGTGAGTGCGCCAAATACCAAACTTTTGCTTCGGTTTTGTTTGTACTCTTGCATATCGATTTCTAAGCCAGCTAAAAACATAATATAGAGTAAGCCAGTTTTACTAAATAATTCGAAACTGGTTGATTTCTCTATAATATGTAAAGTATGTGGGCCAATAATAACACCAGCAATAATTAAACCGATGATACCTGGAATACGAAAGCGCTTTAAAACCAAAGGCGCAAATAAAATAATGAGAAGTGTTAAAGCTAAAATCAACACTGGATTTTTTACAGGCAAATAATGACTGAAGAAATCGTGGAATGATTGAAAATTACCCGCAAGTAATGTCATAAAAAAGCTTTTAACAAAAATAGAGAATTAAAGCGTACTAAAAACAAAATACAAAAAATATGTCTGTTCAAAATTTGTCACTTCGATTACTCCCGATAGTTATCGGGACACCTGTCTCTTACAAATGAGTATCGAGAAGTGATTTAATGTAAGACTTCTCGATACATTTTTTCAAAGAGACAGAAAAAATTACTCGAAGTGACA
>JBKJPW010000051.1:0-15501 GCA_046594225.1 Bacteroidia bacterium | reverse complement strand
TTGCTTGTAATTTTACTAACGCTATGTATGTTGCAGCATACGATGTTATAGAAAATAATTTATCTAAAAAAGATACCGAATTGTTGTTTCCAATTATGCAAACGTCATTTCAAAAATTAAAAAGCGTACATCCAAAAAAATCACAAACAGGCCCAGCTATGCGAAATGATAAACTTGTCATGAATAAACATTTACAGTTATTAAAAGACGATAAACAATTATCGCATGTGTATGCTGTGCTTTCTGATTTAATTATGCGGCAACAAAATCAAGATTAATCAATGGAAAACTTTAAACAAAAACTAACGCGCATCAAAACTTTATTGTTTGATGTAGATGGTGTTTTAACAAACGGGCAAGTGTTTTTAATGGCAAGTGGAGAGTTTGTGAGAAACATGAATTCTAAGGATGGATATGCTTTACAATTAGCTATTAAAAAAGGATATCGTATAGCAATTATAACTGGAGGCAATAGCCAGATTGTAAAAAATGCATTACAAGGTTTGGGTATTGAAGATGTCTTTTTATCGCAACATGATAAATTACAATGCTACAAAGATTACATCAACGAGCATGATTTAAAAGAACAAGAAATTTTATACATGGGTGATGATTTACCAGATTATGAAGTGATGAAACGCGTAGGTTTGGCTGTTTGTCCGTTTGATGCTGCTCACGAAATAAAAGAGATCTGCATGTACATTTCAAGTCGAAAAGGAGGAGAGGCCTGTGTGCGTGATATCGTAGAGCAAGTAATGCGTTCGCAAGGAACTTGGGAAATAGCAGGCTGGTAATTTTTTGTTATTTTACACGTAACAATTTTTAATTTTATGCGTTATTAGTTCTATGCAAACACAAAATATTAATGTTCTCTATGTAGATGACGAAGTAAATAATTTAAATGGTTTTAAAGCTAATTTTAGAAGATATTACAATGTGTTCACTGCCACTTCAGCAAAAGAAGCCGAAGAAGTTTTGTCAACTAATGAAATTCATGTATTAATTACAGATCAGAAAATGCCAGTTACGGTTGGCACTAAATTACTGGAAAGTGCTATTGTTAAATATCCTGATCAGGTTCGTATATTGCTATCTGCATATGCAGACAGTGTATCTGTTATTGATGCTTTTCAAAAAGGTTTATTGTTGAGATTTGTTCTAAAGCCCTATAATCCATCCGAATTAAAAGAACTTATCGATAGTTCATATGAAGTATATACGCTAAATAAAATCAAGAATAGTTTACATAAGGAATGGGTGAAAACGCAAGAAGAAATGACATTACTTAAAAAAAAGGATAATAAGTAACTCATATCATAACATGTATTTTGTGTTTAATAATAGTATTTGTCTTTGTTTTATAAGAATCGCTTTTTTGCAATGCATTTAATCTATTTTCAATATTTTCAATTTTTGTTTCAAGAAACAGTTTTTTATAAATCAAGGTTTTTGTTTCATTATTAGTAGCATTCTCCATCGCTTCATAATCCTCTTCACTCATTACTATACTAAGGTTGGAAGAGCTCGTCTTGTCATTCATGAATTGCAAAAAAGAAATGTGAAATACAGAGCATATTTTAAAAATTAAATCATCTGTAAAATGTTTTTTACCATTTTCTAAATCACTATAAAATTGTTGCGTAGTCAAATCTAAGTATTCCGCCATAACACTTTGTTTTATTTTATGATTTTTACGCAGTGTTTTTAATTCAGCCGCACAATGTTTATCTAACGATGTAACTTTCATAAATTTTACGCCTAATTACGGTAAATGTTTTTTATTTGATATAGTCGATGTTCAGGTCAAATTTAACTATTTTTTTGATAGTTTATCGAGCGCTATTTTTTATTTTACCGATTTTTTCGGTAAAATAGTTTATTTAAAATTTGATTTTATGTATTTCTGTTTACAACTTGCGGCTGGTTTAATAAATGAATATATAAGATGTTTATTTATACAAAAAAATACAGTATTCATTAAATAATTTTTAATAATGTGCTAAAAATCCTTTTTACGGTAACATTTTATTGAAATTAAGTAAATACTATTGCCATCTGTAAAATTAGTAAACATAAAAATATTACTTACAAGTGCACGTGTGAGTATAGGAGTAAACCTTAAACCGTACAAGCCGCGTGAAGGGTGAGAATTATTAAATTTTAAATAGAATAGAATGAAAAAATTAGAAAGTTTATCTTTGAATAAGTTCAAAGCATACGAATTAAAAAAAGAAAGTCATAACGCTATACTGGGGGGCTGGATTGGTGTTACAAACAGATCAACGGGCGCTACTAATGATAATTATACGGATTCATCTAAGTACTATAATGAAAAGGCTGGCGCATGGTTATATCCTAGTAGTGATTGCGAAAAGCTTTCATAGGATTAAAAATAAGTAATATTAAAAATTACAAACACAAACAAAGAACATGCAACTTGCATGTTCTTTGTTTATTAAAAAACTAATATGAAATTTTACAAATATATTATATTGTTTAGCTTAATACATCTTATTACATCTGGACAAATAGATAGCGGACGAATTTACCATAATGAGTTAAAATATAAACAAGCAGAAAGATTCGTTGAAAATCAGCTAAAAAAAAATAAGTATAAAAATGATGCAATGGGTAAGGCTAGAGATTGCTATAATTTAGCTTGCACATATTCTTTATTAAATAAATACGATAAGTGTATTGAGTATTTAAAAAAGGCAGTAAAAATTGATACAATTAATTATGATGCTTATTTTATTGACCCTGATTTTTATAATATATCACATACTAGTATTTGGAATAATTTTTTAATTGAACGCAAAAATAAATATCAAATAAAATTAGCGGATACAGTATTTATAAATCTTATTAAAATTTCAATACAAGATCAAGCACTTTTTAATGAAATAGATTTTTATGAAAAAAAGAGTGGAATCAAATCTTCTAAAGTACTCGTATACTGGAAATTAAAAGACAGTCTCAATAAAGAAAATCTTCGATACATCGAATACTATTTGAGCCAAAATATAAATGTATTATCAGACTCTGTTGTTGGGAGAAAAATTGCAAGTAGATGTTTTTTGGTTATACAACATTCAAACTATCAAACAATGGAGAAGTTTTTGCCAATTATTAAAGAATTATATGAAAATAAACAAGCTTCAGGTAGTAGCTATGCTTTATTATATGATAGAGTTTCATTGTATAAAAATAAAGGAATACAATTCTTTGGTACCCAAGTTAACACAGAAACTAATCAACCTTATGAAATAAAAGATGAAAAAAATGTAGATAAAAGACGCATGGAGCTTGGCATGGGGTCATTAAGAGATTATTTATTATCCATGAATATTATATACAATCCTAAAAGAAAAAAATGACATTAATACTTTCCGTCGAAAAAGACTTATTAACTTCAAATGTAATTGAATGGCTTATTTATTACAACATAAAATTTAGCAGACTTAATAATGAAAATATTATTAATGCAGAAATAGAAATAAGTAATTCCAATATAAGACTTGCTATTACTAAAGATAAAACAATAAACCTGAAAGACTATAAATCTTATTGGTATAGAAGAGGTAATTTTAATTTAGAAAACACTCTATTACGAGGTAATACAAATACTATTTGGCAAATAAATCAACATAAAACCATTAATTGTGATGATGTAAAAGCATATATTCATACTTATTTAAGCACACATATTAATGCAGTAAATAGTTATCAAGATAATAGTATTAATAAATTGACGGAGCTTACCTTGGCAAGAGAAATAGGTATAACCATACCATATACACTTATTACAACATGTAAAAAATCAGCTTTAATTTTTATTAATGAGCATGAAAATATTATTACAAAAACCCTAACTAATAGCCTTAATCTGGAAATTGATAATGTAAGTTTTTATTGGCATACTTTACTTTTAACAAAAAAGGACATTGAATATTATCCGGAATCATTTTCCCCTATTAAATTACAAACCTGTATTGATAAAGCATTTGAATTAAGAGTATTTTATTTAAATGGTAAGTTTTATGCCAGCGCTATTTTTTCGCAAAACGATGAGCAGACGAAAATAGATTTTAGGAATTACAATGAATCAAACCCTAACAGGGTAATACCCTATACGTTGCCAAAAGGAGAGCAAATAAAATTTAAAAGTTTAATGCAGAACTTAAATCTAAAATCTGGTTCATTAGACATTATTGTTAGCGCCAAGGGTGAATATGTTTTTTTAGAAGTTAATCCTATAGGACAATTTACCCAGGTATCGTACCCGTGCAATTATCATTTAGAAAGAGAAATGGCACTATGTCTAGCTAATTAAATTATGAAAAAATACAAATTAATCGAACGTGAGACAGGAGATCAAATAGAATTATTGCCTGTAGTTTATAAAAAATTACAATTTAAACTTAAACAAACAACTACAGCAGATTCAGAAGCTAACACGATTAGTGTTAATAGTAGTCGCCATAGTTCCACCCATCTTGCAGCGCAAAGATTCTATAAGAACATAGAAATATTTGAAATTTAATATGTTAAATAAAAAATACATTGTTACTTCAACATGCCTTTCAATCTACGGTTTTACCCGATCTGTTATTTACGATTTACCTAAAATGAAATTTGAATTTGTACCAAATTCAATAACTAATTTTTTAAACTTATTGAGTAAAAAACCTTTCTTAATCATTTATAATGAAACTCCAAATGAATATAAAGAAATTATATATGAATACTTAACATATTGTTTAGAAAAAGAATATGTGTTGGAAATTCCACATGAAATTGATAAAAATAATTTCCCTAAACTAAGCCTAGAGTTTGAGTTTCCAAGCATCATTTCAAACCTTGTTATTAAACTAAATGCTAGTTCAACTATTAACTATGAAACAATAAGAGATGTATTAATTGCAACCAAATGTTACAATATTCAATTAATTTTTGAAAGCGATTTTGAACTACAAAATATTGATGTGTTGCTAAAGGTCATCGGATTTATTGGTCTACGTTCTATTGAAGTTATCGCTCCATTTAATTTGGGTTATAGCTACCAATCTCTTACAGATAAGTATAAAAACATCGCTTTTATTTTTATTTATTCGGCTCCTAAATCCGAGTTCAATAAATCACATATTTTGGGGTTACAACAAATTTTTAGCTCAGTAAATGATTTCGAGGTAACACATTTAAAATCATTAGAATTTTTTAATGTTAATATTACCCTATTTACTGAATCGCAAAAACATAATGCATACTTTAATCGTAAATTATATATTGGTGCTGAAGGCGAAATTAAAAATTCTCCACTAACAAAAAATATATTTGGCAACATCCACAATTTAAAAAATGCAAATGAAATTTTAGATATAGTTAATGCAAAGGAATTTCAAAAACATTGGTTTATACACAAAGGGCTAATTGATGTTTGTAAACAATGTGAGTTTAGGCATATGTGTGTAGATAATAGATTACCCCTAAAGCGTAACGATAATGAATGGTTTATGGAAACTGAATGCAATTATAATCCTTATATCGCTAAATGGAAAGGAGAAGAAGGATACAAATCTTTAGTTGAGTGTGAAATTAGATCTGATCACAACAAGTTTAGCTTAAATGTTGACAAATTAAATGCAATAAATCAAGAGTTGTGGGAAGATTAGGATTTACTCATTACAAGCAACCGGATGAAATGGATTGTGGCGCCACTTGTTTGCGTATGGTGGCAAAACATTACGGTAAAACGTTTAGCTTGTCTGATTTAAGACAAGCTACACAAACAACACGCGAAGGTATTAACCTGCAAGGTATGGCAAATGCCGCTGAAAAAATTGGCTTCAGAACATTAGGCGTTAAAGTGCCATATGAAAAACTGACAGAAGATGCTCCTTTGCCTTTGATTGCTCATTGGAATCAAAATCATTTTGTAGTTGTTTATAAAATAACAAAAAGCACTGTATATGTTGCTGATCCTGCCCATGGACTATTAAAATATAGTATAGACGAGTTTTTTAAGCATTGGGTAAGTGATGGCTCAGATGAAGGAGTTACCTTGTTACTAGAAACTACTCCACTATTTTATGAAGACCAATTAATTGGAGGTATAAAAAAAGACAAGCAAATTAAAGGTTTTTCTTTTTTATCAAAGTACTTATTGCAGCACAAACGGTTGATCTTGCAATTGATGGTTGGATTAGGAGCGGGCAGTTTGCTTCAACTGATATTTCCATTTTTGACGCAAAGCATTGTTGATATAGGAATTCAAAACAGAGATGTGAATTTTATTTATTTGATTTTGTTTGCACAGCTCATGGTATTTTTTGGACGCATAACTATTGACATAATTCGTAACTGGATTCTGCTGCACATGAGTAGTCGTATTAATATTTCATTAGTTTCTGATTTTTTTGTAAAACTAATGAAACTACCTATCGCTTATTTCGACAGTAAAATGACTGGCGATATTATGCAACGCATCCAAGATCATTATAGAATTGAAAGTTTTTTAACAGGCAGTTCACTAAATGTTTTATTCAGTATGTTTAATTTGGTTGTATTTAGTGGTGTTTTAGCTTGGTATAACATTACTATTTTTTTAGTGTTTATGTTTGGCTCTGTACTTTACGTTGTTTGGATTTTGTTCTTTTTAAAACGCCGTGCTGATTTAGATTTCAAACGGTTTAATCAAAATAGTCAAAACCAAAGCAAGGTTATGGAATTGATTAATGGAATGCAAGAGATTAAACTACATAATGCCGAGCGTCAAAAACGTTGGCAATGGGAAAACTTACAAGTGAAACTATTCAAAATTAATATACAAGGTTTAGCTTTATCACAATGGCAAAATTCCGGATCATCAGTCATCAACGAATTAAAAAATATTTTGATTACTTTTTTAACCGCCAAATTAGTGCTAGATGGACAAATAACATTAGGAATGATGTTGTCCGTTAGTTATATCACAGGCTCGTTGAATGCACCTATTATTGAGCTGGTGCAGTTTATACAACATTGGCAAGACGCTAAATTAAGTTTACAACGATTGAGCGAAATTCATAATAAAGAAGATGAAGAACCTTATGGTAAAGACGTCATCAATGACATTGATCTGAATTCTGGTTTTCATATTAAGGATTTGTCGTTTCAATATGTAGGTGTAGGAAATAGTTTAGTAATTGAAGATTTAACTATTGAAATCCCTCCTAATAAAATAACGGCAATTGTTGGAAGTAGCGGTAGTGGTAAAACCACTTTGATGAAATTATTATTGAAATTTTATGACACTACAACTGGTGATATTATTTTAGGAACGGAAAACTTAAAACATATTTCAGCGATAGCTTGGAGAGATAAGTGTGGTGTAGTGATGCAAGAAGGTTATATTTTTAGTGATACGATTGCCAATAACATTGCAGTAGGAGTTGATGTAGTTGATAAGGAAAAATTAAAACACGCAGTTTTTGTTGCAAACATTAAGGAGTTTATTGATAAGCTACCTTTAGGTTATAATACTAAAATTGGAATGGAGGGGATAGGAATGAGCACAGGACAGAAACAAAGATTACTCATTGCACGAGCTGTTTACAAAAACCCTGATTATTTATTTTTTGACGAAGCAACAAGTGCTTTAGATGCCAATAACGAAAAAGTGATTATGAATAATTTAAATGAGTTTTTTAAAGGTAAAACAGTTGTGGTGGTTGCTCATCGGTTAAGTACCGTTAAAAATGCAGATCAAATTATTGTCTTAGATAAAGGACATATCATTGAACAAGGAAATCATTCGGAGTTGACAGCAAAACGCGGGGCATATTACGAATTAGTGAAAAATCAACTAGAATTAGGGAATTAGTGAGCGAAGAAAAAGAAATAATAGTCCGTACAGAAGAGGTTAATGAAATATTGACGTCAACGCCAAAGTGGTTGTTACGCTGGGGCATTTCTGTGATTTTTATTTTAATAATAACCTTTGTGGCGTTGAGCTATTTTATCAGATATCCAGATATTTTAACAGCTGATATTACGCTTACTACTTTAAACCCTCCAATTACACTAGTGTCAAAAAATAATGGCAAGCTGATTCAGTTATTGGTAAAAAATAATGCAATAATAAAGTCCGAACAAACTATTGCTGTTATAGAAAATGCAGCAAACTACAAGGATGTATTGTATTTATTTGATATTGGAAATGATATAATTAATCAGTTAAAATTAAGCGATACAATTTCCCAACTAATAATTAAGGATAGTTTAAAAGTTGGAGAACTCACACCGTATTATCTTCTAGTTTTAAAATCTATTAAAGAAGTAAATCTTTACAAAGAAGTAAATCCTTACAATAAACAAATAAGACTTTTGCAGAAGGATTTAATTAGCTATACCGGTTTATTGCAAAAATATAAGAAACAGGGTTCTATAAATGACGAGCAATTAAAGCTTGCTGAAACAGACTTCAATCGCGACAAATCTTTAATGGAAGCGAAAGTAATAGCTCTTCGTGAATTTGAAAATAAAAAGAAAGAATATCTAGCTGCTTTGAATAGTAATGAGTCAGTGAAAATCACCATATCTAATTCCCTTATTCAAATCAACTCCATTGAAAAAAGTATTTTACAACTTCAAATCCAAGATTATCAAGAACAGCAAAAATTGAAAAACGAACTTCAACAAAATTTGAAGTCGCTGGTTTCTGAGATTGTTAAATGGAAACAGTTGTTTTTAATTGAAAGTCCCGTTGCTGGTAAAATTTCTTTTTTTAATGTATGGTCTGTTAACCAAAATACAAAAGCGGGAGACGAATTATTTTCTGTTATACCTAATCAGCAACAACAGTTTGTTGGTAAATGTATTCTTCCCATTATTAATACAGGGAAATTAGCTCTTGGTCAGAAAGTTAATATTAAACTCGATAACTATCCTTATAATGAAAATGGAATGTTGCAAGGAATCATTACAAACATTTCGGAAGTCCCTAATAAAGATACCTATGCCATTGATGTAGATTTAAAAAATGGCTTGACGACTTCCTACAATAAAAAACTTGTTTACAAACAAGAGATGAAAGGGAAGGCAGATATAATAACAGCAAACCTTTCTGTAATGGATCGGATATTTTTTAACTTTAAAAAATTAGTTGATAGAAAATAGCTGACATTATACTTTCAACGTCCCATTATCAATTAAATACTTTACTTTAAAAATAGCGGCAACACTAATACCATCTGTTATTTCACCCTTCATCACCATTTCAAAGGCTTCGTTGATATGTACTTTTTTTACTTTTAAATCTTCCGTTTCTTCTGGTTCAGCTTCTTCAAATGTTAAATTGGTTGCTAAAAACACAAAGGCATGTTCGTCGGTTGCCGAATTACTCAAATGCAATTGCATAATTTCTTCAAATTTTTGAGCCACAATACCAGTTTCCTCTTTTAATTCTCTAATGGCTGTTTCAATCGGCGCTTCACCCAATGGACCTCCGCCTTCAGGTATTTCCCAACTATAGTCATTTAAAGGATATCTCCACTGACCAACTAGCCAGGTATATCCATCATCACTTAAAGGTAAAATACCTATTGCTAAATTTTTAAAATTCACAATGCTATAAATTGCAGGCTTACCGGCCGGATTAATGGTCTGATGTTTGTTAACTGCAATCCAGGCTGATTCGTAAACTAATTCGGATGATAAAGTTTGCCAAGTATTTAAAGGATTTTTTTCGCTCATTAAATTGTTAAAATTAATCTTAATCAGTGAAATATAGGTTTCACACAATTGAATTGTTAATATTAGGGTTATTTTCTTAAATTTAGAAACCTAAACTATTTTAAATTCGTAAAAGTTAAAAATTGTTATGTTGAAAAAACTGTTACTTTTTATTGTCCTTTTTGTAGCTGGCTACCTGAATGCTCAAACAATGTATTGGGTTGGCGGTTCTGGACACTGGAACGACATACATCATTGGTCTTATACTAGCGGAGGAATTCCGGTTAATAAAGCGCCAGACATGAATACAGATGTTGTTTTTGACGACAATTCCTCTTCTAATACATTTATAGTAAATTTTACAGGGCTAAGCTATGCTAATTCGGCTACTTTTTTGAATCAATCCAATGAATTACACTTTACTGGAAGTAATTTATCAAGTTTAAGATGTTCCGGTAATTTTGTTTTAAATAACAAAACTTTTTACGAAGCAAATACCTCATTAATATTTTCAAGTACTTCTGCTCAATATAGCGATGTTCATTTTTGGAAGAATACAGTAAAGGCCAATGTTTTATTTGAAGAGGGTAATTGGAATTTACAATCTGTCAAATTAGATGACACTTATTTATTAAAAATTAATAAAGGAAATTACAATGTCAATAAGTCTTCCATTGTTACTTGGGATATGGAGTCGGCAGCGGATAATGTTGTCTTTCATGGCAATCACTCCGTATTTTATGTAAAAAACAGAATTACTCTTGGTAATAAAAATAGTTTTAACTCGAGTGATTTGGTTTTAGTAGCTCAAAAAAATAATCCTAATTTATATTTGGTGGATTCGGGGATTAATTTTGGCACAAATTATAAAGTTTTTGGAACGAGCCCTTCTCCGCAAGCCTGTACAATTACTTATTCTTTTACAAGCCCATCCTGTAATGGATTTTGTGATGCATCCATTACAGTTGGTTTTGATGCAGGATGTAATACTGGTCCTTATGATTTACTTTTCAATAATGGTTCTGGTTGTTTCCCTAATGGAGCTAATGGAGTATTGCCCCCTACCTTTTCATTAAATTCTTTATGTTCTTGTGGTGGTTTATTGGATATTTTTGTTTTTGATGGAAGCGGATTAGTTGCTAGCTTATCTAACTTAAGTACTCCTCAAGATCCAACACCTTTAAACTTAAATTTTTCTGGAGCAAAACAACCAAGATGTTTTTCACTTTGCGATGGTTCAGTAAATATTTTTACAAGTGGAGGCTCTCCTCCTTACAATATAACTATTTTATCTGCTCCTTCGGGTTCAACTGTGGCTACATATACTAATATACCAGCTATTACAACAACAACCATTTCTAATTTATGCGCCGGTACGTTTTCTTTTGTTGTGGTGGATGCTAATAATTGCACTAGAACATTTACAACTACATTAACGCAGCCAGCGGCCGTAAATCCAAATGCTTCAACTTCACAAATAACATGTAATGGTGTTTGTAATGGTTCCGTGAGTACAGTAGCTTCAGGTGGATCTGTGCCTTATACCTATTCATGGACTTCTGCTTCATCTACGCCTTCAACATCTACTGCTTCAAGTATTGGTAGTTTGTGTCCTGGTGTAGTTTCAATGACGGTTACTGATTCAAAAACATGTACAGCTACTTTTTCTACAACTATTACTCAACCACCAGCAGTTACGTTAACCATTGGTCATACAGATTTAAATTGCGGCAATATTTGTAATGGAACAGCTACAGTAACTGCTTCTGGTGGAGTTGGACCATTTACGTATTCGTGGATGCCAAGCGGAGGAACATCATCCGTTGCCATTGGACTATGTGCAGGAAATTATACTTGTTCAGTAACTAATAATGGTAATTGTGTAAAAACAATTACTGTTGCTATTTTATCTCCGCCAACATTAACTGCTACTCCAACACAAACTAATGTTTTGTGTAACAATGTGTGTAGTGGCGCTATTAATCTAAATACCTCTGGTGGAACTCCAAATTATTCATATGTTTGGTCGCCGGCAGTTTCTAATACAGTAACAGCATCCGCCTTGTGTGATGGAGTGTATTCTTATACTGTTACAGATGCTTTAGGGTGTAAATTCGTAAATTCAGTAACTATTACTGAGCCGCCCGCTGCTACTTTAACAATTGTAAGCACCAGTATTACTTGTAATGCAGCTTGTGACGGAACGGCTAGTGGAAATATGAGTGGGGGATCTTTGCCTTATTCATATAGTTGGACTCCAGGAGGTTTAACGACACCAACTATTGGAAGTCTTTGCCCTAATACATATACGTTAAGAGTTACTGATGGAAATGGATGTGTGACTATAAGAACGGTTACTATTACTCAGCCAACGGCAATTACCTTAGTTACTAATACAACCTCTCCAACTTGTAATGGAGTTTGTAATGGTTCTATTACTGCTACTCCTAGCGGAGGAACAGGTCCTTACACTTATACTTTACAGTCTTCTGGAGCACCTTTAACTAATGGCCCTGCAAATAATACGTCGTTTACTAATTTATGTGCAGGCTCATACACATTACAGGTTAGTGATACAAAAGGCTGTGTACGAACGCAAACTATCAATTTAACACAGCCAAACCCTGTTACGTTAGTATTACCTTTTACACCAATTAATTGTTTTAACGCCTGTAACTCTACTATTTCAACTGTGGTTGGTGGAGGAACTGGTCCGTATACTTTTACATGGAGTCCACCCGGCTCTGGTTCATCACAAGTAAATCAATGCGCGGGTGTTCATTCGGCTACAGTTACAGATGCTAAAGGATGTCAGGCATCCACAACAATTACCATTACTGCTCAACCAGACCTAACGGTTAGTATTGTACCTACAAATCCTAATTGTAATTCGCAATGTACAGGGATAGCAACAACTTCTGTAAGCGGTGGTACACCTAACTACACCATTAATTTTAGTAATGGCGCTTCTGGAAACATTGTCAATAATTTATGCGCAGGAACATACACCGCTACAGTAACAGACTTCTTTGGTTGTACAAAAACACAAATCGTTACAATTACACCTCCTCCAGCGCTTACATTAACATCAACTAATGGCACAGTAAGTTGTGCAGGCTCATGCGATGGAACAGTTTCGGTTACTGCATCAGGAGGAACAGCAGGATATTTTTATAGTTGGAATTCAGTGCCATCACAAACCAATTCTATTGCAAATGGTTTGTGTGTTGGAAATTATGTGGCTAGTGTGACTGATGCTTTGGGTTGTATTGCGTCTACAGTAGCAGCTGTAACTCAACCTACCGTATTAACAGCATCTATAGGAAATGTTCAACCAAGCTGTAATGTTTGTATTGGATCAGCTACTGCTACAGGTATAGGAGGAACGCCACCTTATACTTATACTTGGTCAGGCGGACAATCAGGACCATCACCAAATACTTTATGTGTTGGAATTCAAACATTAATAGTTACAGATTCTAAAGGGTGTACAACCACACAAACAGTGCAAATCAATCAAACAGTTATTACGTTAATTACTACTAATGGTAGTACACTAGCTTGTAACGGTGCGTGTACTGGCATTGCTAATGCTAATCCAGTAGGAGGTGTAGCGCCATATACTTATACGTGGACACCAGCTCCTGTTGCGCCAACTCAAACAACGCAAACTGCTAGTGGTTTATGTTTTGGAACGCATACGGTTACTGTTTCTGATGCTCTTGGTTGTTCAAGTACAAATACAGTGATGTTTACAAATCCACCAGCAATTACATTAACGGTTAATCAAACCAATGTAAATTGTAGTGGCTTATGTAATGGTACGGCTAGTGCAACTGCTATTGGGGGTACAGGAACACTTACTTATTTGTGGAGCACAGGCGCTGTTACATCTTCGATCAATGGCTTATGTGCAGGATCCTATACGGTGACAGCAACAGATGTAAACAGTTGTTCGCAAACACAAGTTGTAACAATAACTGAAAACAGTTTACTCACAGCAACATTTACTACTAACAGCCCGTCAACTTGTACTTCTTCCGATGGATCAATTACAGCTGTCGTAGGAGGAGGACTTCCTACTTATACCCTTACTTGGAATAACGGTTCTAATTCAAATCCCTTAACACCTGTTGGATCTGGATCATATACGTTAAGTATTATTGATGCTGCCGGTTGTACCCAAACTATCACAACTACTTTAAGTAATCCTACAGGACCTACAGTTACTGCTGTTTCAAACTCAATTACTTGTTTTGGCGCTTGTAATGGGTCTGCTACTCTTACTATTTCTGGTACAGCACCATTTAATGTAAATGGTGCTCCTATTGTTGGTAATACAACCACACTTTCTGGATTATGTTCTGGAACAACGACTCCTATAATTATAGACGCTAATAGTTGTGTTACTAATCAGCCTATTAACATTTTAGAACCAACGCAATTAGTTGCTAATGGTATTGTAACAAACGACCCTTGTAATGCTTCATGCACTGGATCAATTAATTTAACACCATCAGGCGGTACGTTACCTTATTCTTATGTTTGGTCGCCAGCAGGTGTTGGCCAAGACCCTACTAATTTATGTGCTGGTAATTATACTGTAGATATTACTGATGGAAATGGATGTATAACAACAAATACCTATTTAGTAACAGAGCCTACAGTATTAACGTTAAGTTTTAATAAAAAAGATGTATTATGTAATGGTCAATGTACTGGCGGCGTAAGAGCAGTTGTGGCAGGCGGAACAAGTCCTTATAGTTATACATGGACTCCGTCGCCGCCTTTTATGGGAGCTAATATTGATACATTAGTTAATGTGTGTTCTGGTATTTATTCAGTTACTGCAAGCGATGCAAATGGATGTATTATAACAGGTACTATTGATATCGGACAAGCAACTGCGTTAACATCTACTATTACTTCTGTTAATGTAAAATGTAACGGACAATGTAACGGATCAGCTACTATTACAGCAAGTGGTGGTGTTGGGGCTTATTCATATAATTATAATACAACACCAATTACTCCCACACAAACTATTGGTGGTTTATGTATTGGTACATATACTGGTGCGGTATCAGATGCAAATGGATGCGTTAGTTCAAACAGTTTTGTTATTACAGAGCCATTGCCTATTGTTATTACAACTACTATTAGTAATCCATTATGTAATGCCGTTTGTAATGGAAGTGTTGCCACAACAGTTACAGGAGGTAATCCTATTTATACTTATAATTGGATTCCAGCAGGAGGCCCAGTGGCAAATCCTAACGGATTATGTTCAGGAAATTATACTGTAGTAGTTACCGATGATAGTTTATGTACTGGACAAGCGTTAGTTACTTTAACAGATCCGCCATTACTATTAGCTAATCCATCATTTACAAACCCTTCATGCTTTGGGTCGTGTAATGGAGTTGTAACAGCTAATCCAATTGGTGGAACCGCTCCATTCTCTTATTCATGGGCAACACCAGCTATCAATACAAACACGACTGTTCCAAGCTTATGTGCAGGAAATTATAGTCTTACTGTAACAGATGTAAATGGTTGCCAAGCAGCACAAACAGTTACTTTGACAAATCCTCCAGCTATTACTATTAATCCAGCATTAGCTCCAGCTACTTGTAGTGTTTCTAATGGTTCCATTAACGCCATTGCATCTAATGGAGTGGCACCTTACACCTATAATTGGCTAGCTCCAATTCCTGTTGGACAAGCAACTAATACCATGGTTACAAATATCCCAGCTGGAATTTATACGGTTGTTGTTACTGATTTTGC
>JBKJPW010000029.1:0-3207 GCA_046594225.1 Bacteroidia bacterium | reverse complement strand
TTAGTAAAGCTTATCAAACCTACATGGCTAGTTATGATTATAATATGAATGATATTAATAGTGGGCTCGGAATAACGGTTATGCAGGATAGAGCTGGTACAGCTGGTTTAACGCATTCTCAATTTGGTGTAAACTATGCTTATCATTTTAAGGTTAGTAAGTTTTCGGAGATTAGATTAGGCGCTAATTTAAATTACAATATGAAACGTATTGATTTTGATAAATTAAAATTTAACGATCAAATTACAACAGGCTCAAGCATATCAACTGAAGCTGCAAACTATGACAGATTAAATTTTATGGATTTTGCAGCAGGTGCTTTATTAAATTCAACAGGTTATTGGTTAGGTTTTAGTGCCAAGCATTTAACTCAACCAAATAGTAGCTTAATAGGCGATAGAGTTCCTTTACCCATAAGCTTAAGTTTACATGGAGGTTACCGTTTTATTATTGAACAAAAATCTAAAAATGATATTAAAAAATATATTTCTCCAGCCTTTAATTATAGACACGAACAAAAGTATGACCAATTAGATATTGGTGTTTATTATTATCATTTACCATTAAATGTAGGTATTTGGTACAGAGGCTTGCCATTTAAAAATTATGGGCCAACCTATAGCAGTAGAGAATCCATTGCTTTATTAGTAGGGTTTGATTTAAAGGAATATAATCTACGTGTGGGTTACAGTTATGATATAACGGTTTCTAAATTAGGAATCTCTAATACATGGGGCGCGCACGAAGTTTCATTAGTATATGAAATTGCCCAAAAGAAAAAGAAAACAAGAAGGGTGTTGATTAGTTGCCCTAAGTTTTAGGGAAATCATTTTTGTATTCTCTTCAGCTTTTTTTCAATATCCATGTTCGTAGGTTCAATTTTGTAAGCCTTATTATAGTTTACTAAGGCAAAGTCTTTTTGTTTGTTTGACTCATATGCTTTAGCTAAATAAAAATAATTTAAAGAAGAGTTAGGATATAAAACACATAATGATTTGAATATATTAATTGCTGGTAAATAATCTTTTTTATTCAACCATTTCAATCCAATGTCTCTTACCCAGCATTCGTAAGCAGAATAAATACTAGTAATTTTATCACTAGCTGTTTTTATAGAATCCGTTATGTTTTCTAGTCTTTTTAAATCTAGAGCTATCATTTTATTATCAAATAATCGTGTTTTTTCTATGTATGGTTCCATAGCTTTTTGAGTTTCGTAAAACTTTTTTGATTTTTCTTGATTTCTTTCAAATACTAGGCAATTCGCATAATTAACGGTATTTCCTTCAGGATTGCGCATCTTAGTAAGATAAAAACCATGATTTGTCATAATTTTTTCTACTTCTTCTATTCTAAAACCTCTATGATGATCATCACAATATATTGTTTTATCTTTTAGCGAAAATGCTTCGAGAATACAAATTTTACCATCAGGCTTAAGTTTTTCATTTAGGTCTGTAATCATTGAATCCATATATGTAAATTCATGAAATGATGCTGCTAGCAATATTTTATCAAACGTATTAGCTGGAAGATTGGTTGTTTTATATGTTCCTATTGTTAAGTGAAATTGATTGGTTTGTGGGGTATCTCTTAATTTCGTAAAATAATTAATTGATTTATCAAAGTGTTTATGATTCAATCTTTTTGGATCTGTATCTTCTGCATAAAATGTAATATTATCATACAGTAGAGATAAGGCCAACATAATCGTTCCATCATCTGTTCCTACATCTGCAACTACATCGTTTTTTTTAATTTCTAGGAAATTAATGAGGTCCTGTTGGTATGCAAATTCTTCGTAATAGGTGCCGAAATTTTTATGAGTGTAGAATTTTTTATTTTGTGCGGAAGTAGTTAAGCTTAACATTAAAAATAACAAACTGTATTTTAAAAAATTAATAATTGAAATCATATAACCTGTTTTTAGCATTAATAATCAAACGAAACTTTTACTGTTTTATTGTAACATAGTACATTGAGAAAGATACAAAACAAAAAAACCCATCCGCCAGCTGGCGGATGGGTTTTTTAATTATATCAATTAAAACTATTTAATTTTAAAAGCTGCTTTTACTTTAGCTACGTAATCTAATTTTTCCCAAGTAAACAATTCTACTTTCATAGTTTTTACTTTTCCATCAGGAGATTTGAAAGTTTTAGTTACTACTTCATTTTTACGGCCCATGTGCCCGTAAGCAGCAGTTTCGCTATAAATTGGTGTACGTAATTTAAAACGTTGCTCAATAAAGTAAGGTCGCATATCAAATACTTTCTCAACTATTTTAGCAATCTCACCATCTGTCATTTTTACTTTTGCGGTTCTATAAGTATCAATAAAAATACCCATTGGTTGCGCAACACCAATTGCATAAGACACTTGAACTAATACTTCAGAGCAAATACCTGCCGCTACTAAGTTTTTAGCAATGTGACGAGTTGCATAAGCTGCTGAACGGTCAACTTTACTTGGATCTTTCCCAGAGAAAGCACCACCACCGTGAGCACCTTTTCCACCGTAAGTATCTACAATAATTTTACGGCCTGTTAAACCCGTATCGCCATGTGGCCCACCGATAACAAATTTACCAGTTGGGTTAATATGGTAGTTAATTTTGTTATTGAATAAATGAGCGTATTTAGGGTATTTCTTTTTAACGCGAGGAATTAAAATATCAACGATATCTTTTTTGATTTTTGCTAACATTTTTGGTTCAGCATCAAAATCATCATGTTGTGTAGAAACTACAATGGCATCAATACGAACTGGTGTATTATTGTCATCATATTCTAATGTTACTTGAGATTTTGCATCAGGACGTAAATATTTAATTTCTTTATTTTCTCTACGTAATGCTGCTAATTCTAATAAAATTCCATGAGCTAAATCTAATGCTAAAGGCATGTAGTTTGCTGTTTCGTTAGTTGCATAACCAAACATCATCCCTTGATCACCTGCACCTTGCTCTTCTTTTTTCTTTCTATCAACACCTTGGTTAATATCAGAAGATTGTTCGTGAATAGCAGATAATATACCGCAAGAGTTAGCCTCAAACATATATTCAGATTTAGTATATCCGATTTTACGAATTACTTCACGAGCAATTTCCTGAACATCTAAATATGCTTTTGATTTAACCTCACCAGCTAAAATCACTTGACCTGTTGTTACTAATGTTTCGCAAGCTACTTTACTTTGTGGATCGA
>JBKJPW010000135.1:0-23762 GCA_046594225.1 Bacteroidia bacterium | reverse complement strand
TAATAAAGTTATTTCAGAGACGGATAAAATTCTCATAAAAAAAGGCGAAAATGTTAGAATAATTATTTACAACAATTCTATGATGCGTCACCCAATGCACCTACACGGTCATGATTTTAGAGTTTTAAATGGTCAAGGTGAAAATTCCCCTTTAAAAAATATTATTGATATAATGCCTATGGAAACTGATACATTAGAATTTAATGCTAATGTAGAAGGTGATTGGTTTTTTCATTGCCACATTTTATATCACATGATGAGTGGAATGGGAAGAGTTTTCACTTATGAAAATCAACCAGAAAACCCATTAATTCCCAATCCAAAATATGCTTTTAGAAAATTAAAAAGCGATGATAGAAAATTTCATTTTATGGGTGAAAATGACTTTGCTAGCAACGGAAACGATGGCATGGCTATGCTACAAAATACTCGTTGGAGTTTAATGTCAGAATGGCGATTGGGATACCACGATATGCACGGATATGAAGTAGAAACACATTTAGGAAGATACATTGGTAAAATGCAATGGTTTATGCCTTTCATTGGCTTTGATTATCGTTATAGAAAGCAAGAGGGAGAAATAAATTTTCAATCTACAAATCTATTCAACCAAACAGATACGAAAGATATTCGACAAGCATTTTCAGCAGGGTTTTCATATACTTTACCAATGTTAATTCATTTTGAAGCAGAAGTATTTACTGATGGTACTGTATTATTACAATTAAAACGAGAAGATATACCAATTACTAAACGATTAAGATTAGGACTCATGTATAACTCAGACAAAGAATATATGATTGATCTACGATATATTTTAAATAAAAACATGGGTATTAGAACTCACTATGATAGTGACATGGGATTTGGAGTAGGACTTAACTTAAATTATTAAGACTAATAAACCATTTAATAAGTGGGAACTCTACAACTAATGCCCCTAAATGTGTAACCAAATACCCTTAAAGAGCCATTAGATTTGCATTGTCTAAGGTATGCAATTTGTAAGTAAATACGGGCAAAAATCATTCATCCTTTTGATGATACTCATGTTAACTATTTCTATTAAAGGGAAATTTGAGAAATAATTTATTAGGCGACAGTAATACTGAAGAACCGATCAACAGCGGAACTGAAGAAATGTTAACCTTAACAACACTAATTATGAAAGCAAAAAAAACAATCGCCACTTTATTTACATCATTACTTATAATGATAGTAAGTTTTACAACAAGCAATTTGAGCGGCCAAACAGGCACTAAAAACATGAAAGAATGTTGTATGATGAAGGAAGGAAAAATGATGCATTGCAAAGATGGAAAAACAATGCCGATGGAAAAAGACATGACTATGACTAATGGCACTAAGTGCATGGTAAATGGCGAATGTGTTATGAAAAATGGGGAGAAAATGATGATGAAAGATGGGGAATGTATGGATATGAGCGGTAAAATGGATAAATGTGACATGATGCACAAAACAGTTAAAGACGATAAAAATAAAGCAGCAACCTATGCTTGCCCTATGCACCCCGAAGTTACCTCTACCAAACCCGGTAAATGCTCAAAATGCGGAATGGCTTTAGAAAAAAAATAAATACAAATTGGGTAACAGCATATCTGAAAAACTGGTTGACAGCGGAACTGAATAACCAGGCAACAGCGGTGCTGAAGAAATAGTAAATAAATAAAAAAATGGAAAATTCAAATTGTATCGATGCTTGCTTAGCGTGTTGCGTAGAGTGTGAAAAATGTGCAGTTCATTGTATTTCAATGAATGACAAAGAGCATTTAAAATGTATTGCATTATGCAGAGATTGCGCAGATCTATGTGCTTTATGCGCAAGATTTGAAGCTCGTGGTTCTGAATTTACAAAAGCTCTTTGTAAATTATGTGCTGATGCTTGTAAAGCTTGTGCAGCAGAATGCGAAAAACTTGCAACTCACGAATGTTGCAAATCATGTGCTGATGCTTGTAAAAAATGTGCTGATACTTGTTCATCAATGTAATTAAAAAAATGGCGAGCAATGTTGCTCGCCATTTTTTAAAATTTAAACTATGCCCACTCTAAATATACCATATTTAAAAAACATCCCTTACAAATCTTACTAATACTACTTTATCAAAGTACAAAATACTTTACCACTTATTCTCAAAATCAAGCCACTTACAAAGTGGCTTTTTTGTTTTAACAAATCTTTAGAATGTTGATGTACTGTTTGGCACAATCCTTACGTTATAGTCAGAAATTAAATAATCTGATAGATGATAATAACCAAAAGAAATGTAGCTCACCCGAACTCTTTCTCTTCCTTGTTCGTTTTCTTAAAGCAAAGCAGAACACCGATAATTATAAATTCACAAATTAAAATTTAAAAATCATGTCAACTTATATTGAAAGCGGTCACCCAAAAAACATCGCTAATTTCGACCACCTAATTACTTTATTAGTAACGTATGGCGCAAACTATACACCATCAACTTCTAATTTAGCAATTACCAATCTACAAACCGTTCTTACAAATGCACAGGGCTCATTAACAACAGTTAAAAATGAATACAACAGTTGGAAAAATGCAACCAATGGCAGAGAGATTGCTTTTGAACCTTTAAAAGGTTTATCAACTCGTTTATTAAATACACTAATGTCAGTTGGTGCAAACGAGCAAACCATAAAGGATTATAAAACACTTAATGCTAAAGTGCAAGGTTCTAAATTAACCAAAGCAGATTCAGGAATTGTAGCCGACCCAAGTGAAGATATCGCAAACAAAACAACCCTACCTGTAATAAAAACAGTTTCGGTATCTCAACAAAGTTTTGATAACATCATTGAACACTATGATAAGATTATCAAATTATTAGCTTCGATTCCTTCATACAATCCAACAGAAACAGCGTTAAAAGTTACAACACTGCAAACTATGTTAGCTAGTTTAAAAACTCTTAATTCTGCTGCTTATACAAGCGCTGCTAAAGTTAGTAATGCAAGAATTGCCCGAAACAAAATCCTTTACGATAACCCTGATGCTTTAATTGTATTAGCAAAATCGGTTAAGGCTTATATCAAAGGTAAGTTTGGAGCAAAAAGCCCAGAATACGGACAAGTAAGTGCAATTAAGTTTTCTAAAGTTAATACAGGTAAATAAACTTTAGCATCTTAAAAGTAAGGGAGTCAAAATTTGACTCCCTTTTTATTTGCCAAAAAATAAACCGCTTAATTTATAGAACTTGCTTCCCGAAAAGTAGTTCTTACCGCTTTCAAAATAAAACAAACCGCTTTCACTTTAGAACTAACCGCTGTAACAATAGAACGCGCCGCTGTGACATTAGAACTCGCCGCTCTGAAAATAGTTCTTACCGCTTACAAGTTAAAACTTGTAAGTCTAACAATAGACCTAACCGCTGTAACAATAGAGGAAACCGCTTACATTTCATAACAACTTCTTCAATCAACAAACAGTAAGTAGCAGTCAGTCTATAACAAATCTCTATTGATAGAGTAACCAATTCCTTTGCTTGTTTTGATGATATCGTTACCTAAGGTCCGGCGGATATTTCTGATATGAATATCAATGGTTCTGCTATTGGCAACTTCTGGTGAGTTCCAAATGAGTTTAGCAAAATCTTGTCGTGTAAATGTTTTATGAGTATTGTTATACATTAAGTTAACCATTTCAAATTCTTTTCGCGGTAAACTTATTTTTCCTTGAGGTGTAATAATTAAGTACTGTTCTTTATCTACAAAAAAGTTAGGGTGTTTACTTTGTTCAGATACTTCTTCTGTTTTGCTTTGTGAACGTTTTTTTAAAGTAGCAATTCTCGCTTCTAATAATATGGGTTTTATTGGAGTAATAATAAAATCATCTGCCCCAGAGTTGAACGCCGTTATTTGAATGTAATCATCTTGTTTGTTTGAAAACAAAATAATATAAGGCTGCTCAATATTTTTTAAATTACGAATATCGGAAGTTATCGTGATGCCATCTTTGAATTTATAGTCCAATTCCACAATTACTAAATTAACATCACCTTTATCAATTAAAGAATACAATTCTTCATCAGACTTAGCAAAGTTAACTTTGTATTGTTTTTCTTCTAAATACTCCATTGTTTTTTTAATGGATGACTCAGTGTTAGAACAAATTACGATATTAAATGATTGTGACATATATTAAAAAAGGCACGAACTAGGTTCGTGCCTTTACTTAATGTTGGATTATTGATTGATAATTAATTTTTTTGTTTCTTTTGCTCCATTCATATCTAAAGAAATATAATAGATACCACTTGCTAAGTTAGA
Source organism: Bacteroidia bacterium (assembly GCA_046594225.1). Taxonomy (GTDB): domain Bacteria; phylum Bacteroidota; class Bacteroidia; order B-17B0; family Aurantibacillaceae; genus UBA4416. The sequence continues at coordinate 19,459 of JBKJPW010000135.1, read as the reverse complement.
GGTATTTAAGTTGATAGTATGATTTCCTTTTTCAAATGAAGTCCCTTGATTTAAAGTAGAAACTAAATTTCCTAATACATCATATACATTAACTGTTACATTATTTCTTTCAGAGATATTGAAGGAAATATTTGTGTTTTGTGTCGCAGGGTTAGGATACACAATAAATGAATTTATTTTTGAACTCACTAAGTCATTTATACCTTGAACTTGACCATTAAATTGCGGCCCTGAAAAACTTGCGCCGTTAGAAGCACTAGATGCAGCTAATAAACGAAAATCACTATTATCTTCTAAATTTGCAGGAAATGCATTAACAAAAGCAATTTGAGCAACAGATTTAGTAGTATCGATAGAAGTAATTCCTGCATAAGCATTATACCAAGTTGCGTTAGCACCACCTGCATCATGTACAAATTTAGGAAACAAATTACTAGCAATAATTACATTTTGCACTACACCTGCAGAGTCAAGATTTAAATTTGCGTTGTAATTGTCAAAAGTTGTAGCGCCAGACACATGCCATCCTTTTTCCCATCCTACAAAAATAGAATTATGAATTGAGATAGCTGTGTTTCTTCTTGTAAAAATACCTCTTTCAAATTTTTCACCAGCTGGCAGTGTTACAGTCCCATCTCTTTTTGGGCCTAGTACAGTGATGTTTGAGAATATTGTTTTAGTGATTGGTAATCTCCCAATCCCTGGGTTAAAGTTATCTGATTCAAATCCGTTAGAATCTCCAGCAGCATCAGAAATATCTTTATCTCTAACAACTAATCCAAATTGAACACGTCCACTGTGACCGAAATCTGTATCAAAATCATCATCTAATCCTCTAAATGAAATTAAATATTTTGCATCTACAGCACCACCAAACCATTCAAATGCGTCATCACCACCAAAAGAAGATTGAATATGATTAATTTGTGTTCCAGATCCAACACCGCCCATAGTTAAACTATTTAACTCTGAGTTTGGAGTTGTAGATAATGCTACGCCAGCAAATTCGATACGACAATAAGACATTGTTCCTGAGCTTTCGGTATTATTATTTCCACCATATAAAATCTCGTTAAAGTTTGTAGCAAAACCTTCAATGTAGTTTTTGTTTGGCGCAGTTGCACATGTTGCACAAGCTGTATTAATAATTCCATTACCTAATAATACTATACCGCCCCAATCAGCAGGCGCTCTTCCGTTTCCAGAAGGCTCTTCGTTTGACGTGAAAATAATTGGTTGAGAAACTGTTCCTTGTGCATTAATTTGTGCCCCAGCAGCAATAATTAAACATGCTTTTGAGTTTTTATCACCTCTAATAATTGTTCCAGGTTGAATAGTTAAAACATTGCCAGATGTTACTGCAATATTACCAACTAATAAATATGTATTACCAGATGTCCATGTAGTGTTGGTAGTAATATTACTAGAAATTGTTGTTGTTGCAACAGGGTAAATTGCATTTTCAGGATCCCAGTTTGTCCAACCAGCTAACCAATTGTTTGATGATGTTCCAGTTAAACCATCAGTTACTGGAAATGCACCTTTGTAAGAAGTTGAAGTCCAAAATGGAGTTTGTGCAATAGCAGTTACGCTTAATAGTGCTGCTGTTGCTAATGTGTAGATTTTTTTCATTTTGTTTTATTTAATTGTTTTGTTTTTAATTTCACACTGCAAATTAACGGGCACAACCTTAGCTTTAGATTAACGTGAGTTTACTATATACTTACTTATATCTTAAGTTTACGTAAACTAATTTTAGATTTACTTAACATAGACTTAATGTGAATACAGAAAGCTATTGTAAATAATAAACGCCCGTTGTTTAACGAGCGTTTATTATATCATTTATCTTAATTTATAACTTATGGATAAACTAATAGTTGGAGCCAATTTTGTATTTACAATGATATTATCACTAGTGGAGGCATGTTCAAAATTTTTGTTATCTGTTAATGACGATTTATCGAATTTTCCATTTTTATTGATGTCTTGATAAAATATCAAATTTTGTGCAATGGCATCTTTAATATTTAATTTAATTTCTATATTATTTTTAAATATTTTTGAGATTTGCATATCTAATACATGACGTGGGTTTTCCCAAATATTTGGTTCATCGTCATTACCTACTGTTACAATTCGTTTACCTACAAAATTATATGATAAACTAATTCCAAAATTATATTTAGCATCTAAATATTGTGCACCAGCATTAATTATAATTGGACTTTGGCCTTGTAATGGTCTAGATTCCACATTATTTAAACTTGATAAATCTACGGTTGATTTTACATATGAAAAGTTAGTGAATAAAGTGGTTCCATTTAAAAAACGGCTAGAATCTCTATTAAATATCGTTGATAATAACAGCCTGTATTCAAATTCAAATCCAATATTGGTTGCTTTTTTTGAATTAACCCAAGTTATTGATCGAATAGCTCCGCCGCTAGCAACTTGTTCTATTGCATTTGAAATATCTTTATAGAAAGCGGAAACTGAAACAATTTGACCAGGTTTTTTAGGATAGTATTCAAAACGTAAATCATAATTATTAATTGTAGAACGAATTAGTGTGTCATTCCCTGAATATTGATAATCGGTTACAAAATCATAAAAATTAAAAGGTGCTAATTCTCTGAATTCAGGGCGATTTACTGTTCGGTAATATGCTGCTCTTATATTTGTTTTTTCAGTTAATGACCAAACTGTATTTATTGAAGGTAGGAAGTCAACTAAAATTGTATCTTTTGTTTTTTCTTCAAATTTAATATCAAATGTTTTAAGAGTTTGCATATAAGATTCAACACGTAAACCATAAATAAAACGTAGTTTTTCGAATATACGTGAATCAAACATTAAGTAGCCTGCATTTAAATTAGAAGATGCTTTATAACTATCTATATATGTTGTTGATTCTGTTAATTTAAATCCACCATCATATTTTGCAGGTCCATCAACAATACCAATTGATGAAGGTTCAAAAATTTCATTTTCTGACAAAAAAGTTAAATCTCTATTTGGCCTAATTTGTGAACCTTTTTGATAAAATGTGTATCCTAATAGTCGAGCAGCAAAGTCACGTGTTCTGTATTGGTTAAAGCCTCCTAATTTTATTTCATGTTTAGTTTTTTTGATTTCTATTGTTTTTGAAATATCATATTTTATACTGTATATACGTTCATTTGTTTTTGCAAAAAACATTGATCCTGAACTTGTTGCTCCAACTGCATCGGGAACAAATACTGCTGCATATTTTGTAGTATCGTCTTCGTTTGATGAAGATTTGTGATAAACCATTTTACGGAGATTAGGAATATTCCTTTGAATATCACTTATGCCACCAATCCATTTAATTTTTATTTTTCCTTTGGGTACATAATGCTCACCATTTAATTGACCTGAGTAAATATTATTTTGTGTAAAAAATCTCACGTTCGATTTTTCCCAATTTGGCGTTACTTTGTCGGAAGCATTTTCAATACCTTTTCTAACGATTGTTTTATCATCAGTATTGATTGAGTATAGATTTTTAAAGCTTATTTGGTTATTATCATTTAATTTATAAGACAGGTTCCAAAGAGCACTCGCAAGTATATTGTTTGAATAAGTTGTGTCTCTGTAATCTTTTAGTTTTTGAACTACGTCGCCTTGTTCTTCAAAATCTCTTCTGTCTAAAAAAGTTGTACTATTTGTGTTGTTGTAAGTCAATGCTAAAATACTACCAAAGTCACGTTTAAACATTTTAAAAACATTAGCTTGTGTTATTTGAGCATTTAAATTTGGAAGCGCTTTTGAGTTTTTTATACTCCAATCATAATTGATTTTTTGAGCATGTTCTATTTTTTCAGTGTTTAAGGTTATTTCCGAATATTCTTTTGTAGATGGTAGGTCTGCGGGTAATTCTCTTGTTCCATCATCTAGGCCAATCCAATCTGTTTTACCGCCTTTATATGTTTTAAATTTTTTAAATGTAGTTAATGTATTATATCCGCCAGAAATCGAAATAGTTGTATTGTTTTTTTCTGGAATATTTTTTGTATTAATTAAAATAACACCTCCAGCAAAATCACCAGGTAAATCAGGCGTTGCTGTTTTAATGATTACTAAATTATCTAAAATCCCCGACGGAAAAATATCAAATGCAAAGGCTCTTCTATCACTTTCGGAACTGGGTAGTGGGGAGCCGTTTAAATACGCAGCGTTATAACGATCATTCATACCGCGAATAATTGCAAATTTATTATCTTGAATACTTGCCCCACTCACACGTTTTAAAACATCACTTGTACTTCTATCAGGTGTTTTTTTGATGCTTTCAGATGAAATACCGTCACTTACACTAGCATTGTTTTTCTGCATCACGAATAATGTATTGGTATTTTCTTTGTTCATTTCGGCCTGTACCACCACTTCATTTAAATTTTGAGAACTAGATTGATCAAGCGTGATATTAAAATCAGTCACATCATTTGCTTTTACAGTCACATCAACAAATTTTTTATTGTCGTATGTAATATAACTAGCAATGATGGTATATTTTCCTGGCTGTAATCCTCCTAAGGTGTAGTTGCCATCAAAATCACTGGAAACGCCTTTGGTTGTCCCTTCAATTAATACAGTTGCTCCTGGTAATGTTTCTCCGGTTTTAGCATCTACAATTTTTCCTACAATTTTTCCTGTTTGCGCTTGAGATAGAACACTTAATATAAATAAAGAAGTGGCAAGTATATATTTTTTCAACGTCATTGTCTTATATTTTACGCCGCAAAAAAACGATGTACATATAAGGTTAATGTCAACTATATATTACCTTAATATTAAATCAATAATCGAATTTAATAAATTACTTAACATTAATTTAACAATCTATCAGTTCTATAATTGAATGCCAATAAGTGATATATCATCTGTTTGCTTGATATCTCCCTTCCAATCATCAAACACAAATTCTAATAACTCGTGTTGTTCTTGTAATGGAAAACTAGAAGAATAATTCAATACATTTAACAAACGTTTTCGACTGAATTTTTTTTGGTTATTAGAATCAAATTGATGTTTAATGCCATCTGAAAAAAAGTATAATTTTGCGTTTTTTTCCAGATTTAGTGAATACGTATCAAAAGTTCGGTTCCTTTCTATTTGCCAACCACCAATTGGATAATTATTTCCTTTATATGTTTGTATAGAATTGTTTTGATGAATCGCAAATTCACCACCACCACAAGCATACTGAAACTCACGAGTTTTAGTGTTAAAGGAAATTAAGGAGATTTCTAACCAATCATTATTATATTGTGAATCACTTAATTCGTTATTAAACGTTTCTATCCATTTTTTATCGAGTTCGGTTAGATAGTCGCCAACATTATTAAAGTTTTTTTGAATCACATAGTTTAATAAACTAATTCCAAGTACAGATAACATAGCACCCGAAATGCCATGTCCTGTACAATCTGCCAAAGCAAAATAGATTGTATCTTCTTTAGATGTTAGCCAATAAAAATCTCCGCCAATTTTATCTTGTGGAGAATAGTGAATAAAATAATCTTTGAAAAACTTTTCAAAATGTCGTTTTTTAGGTAATAATCCATGTTGAATAGTTTGAGCGTATATTAAACTGCTTTCGTGTTCGGTGATAATAGTTTGGAGCATAGATTCTGTTTTGTTTGATGCAAAATTCGGAATCTAAAATTATGATGATTGTAAGAATACATTAGTTTAATATTATCAATTCATCAGTATGTAATGCTATGATAGATTTATAAAACTAGTTTGCCGTTCAATTTTTTTAATAATCTTTTAAATGAAAGCGTTAATAGTGAAAATAGATTTGTTTGTCGAATAAACAATTTGATAACATTGATTTATTCTACTTTGTTATTTTTAATTTTTACTAAACTAGTATTTAAAATAATGATACAGTTAATTCCTAGTTGTGCAGTTTCAGTAATCTTTTTTTCTGGATATTGATACTTTAATTCTTTGCTAATAGCTTTATAAAGTGTGCTAAATAATTGTATATCCTTTATTACTTTTTTTGAAACTTTTGTTTTTAATGTATGATTAACTGTTAACTCTTGTTTTATATGACTTATTAAGTTAGTAGTTTTTATTTTTTGTTCAATAACTTCTTGTTTTAAATCATCTTTTACAATTTGCTTTAAAGCTTTATTAATTAAAATATATGATAAATTAATAGATTCGATAAAATACCCATTATCAAATGCTTTTTTGTTTTTGTCAATTAATTGTTTAATTGTTACGGCCATAAAAAATGATATTGATTTGAGCTAATTTAATCAAGCATTTGTAAACTTTGTATTAAATGTAAGTTCTATTTTTTTTCTTTGAATGATTAAAATCATCTATAATGTGTTGTAATGCCAAATTTATAGCATTTTTATCTTACAAAACAGATTGAAATATTATCTTAATATTAAGTTAAGCTAAAAAATACCACTATTTCTTAATATTTATTTAACTTTAAACTCAAGGTTTAGAGTTAACTTTGTGCCGATAGAAAGAATTATGAGTACAGAAAATAACAATTTATACAAAATATTGCTTGTTGATGATGAACAAGATATTTTAGATTTTTTAAGTTATAATTTAAAAAAGGAAGGTTTCCAAGTATATACAGCTCTTAATGGACGCGATGCTATTAATATTGCCAAAAAAGAAACCCCACATTTAATTGTATTAGATGTGATGATGCCTGAAATGGATGGTATTGATACTTGCAGAGAGCTTAGAGATATTGCGGGATTAAAAGATGTGATGATTGCATTTTTAAGTGCACGCAATGAAGATTATTCTCAAATAGCAGGTTTTGAAGTTGGAGCAGATGATTACATCACCAAGCCAATTAAACCAAGAGTATTTATTAGCCGTATTAAAGCCTTATTAAGAAGATATTCTCCTGAGCAACAAAAATCAGTAGCTTTAGATTTAGGTGGAATTAAAATTGATAAGGAAAGATATTGTGTTTATAAAGATGATGTGGAAATTGCTTTTCCTAAAAAAGAATTTAAACTATTGTCGTTATTAGCAAGTAAGCCTGGCAAAGTATTTACCCGCGAATTTATTTTAGAGCAAGTTTGGGGAGATGAAGTAGTAGTAGGCGATAGAACAATTGACGTTCACATCAGAAAACTCCGCGAAAAATTAGGTGATGATTATATTAAAACAATAAAAGGTATAGGCTATAAGTTTGAATTTTAAATTTCTGTCATTCGGTCCGCCAGCTGGCGGATCAGAATCTTACAAAAGTAATTTAGGTTATGAAACGCCGAATTAGTTTCTGAGTGACCAGTTGTTCGAGCTATTTTTTTGGTTCATTGTAAGCCTTTATATAGTCTGTCCAAGAAATTGTTTTGTGTTTATCCTCAGCATAATATTTTAAAATCGGTAGTAATGTTTTTGGACTTAAAAATGAGTTTAATGCATCTAAAGTATTTTGCTTATCATCTAACACAGCAATTGATGGAAATTGCAATCTGTTATTCGTGACTTTTAAGGCAAAGGTGTGTAATGGGTAGCCGTTCAATAATGTTTTAAAGTATTTCTCACCTTTAAACACAACAGTGTCTGCACTTTCGGCATCAAAGTTAATTAAGTAAAAATTTTTATTGATATAGGCTGCGATTGCACTATCTTTTATAGTAGTAGCGTTTTGTACTTTACACGCATTACAAAACCCTGCTGAAATATTAACTAATATTTTTTTAGGATTCTTTTTTTGTAATTTTTCTATTTCTTTTAAAGTATAAGTTTTCACAATTCCTTTTCTAAATACGGTATCGTAAAAAGTGTGATCAAATTGAGATGAAAAATCTTCATAGGTAGCACTTTTGTAAACATTTTCAACAGTGTATATTAACAGAGGTTCTAATTTTTTTTCTTCTAAAAATCCTTGGGATAATAAATTATATTCAAAATTATTTGAGATAAAAATAGTAGAAGGGTAACTTAAACTCGTCCCTAAAAATTTAATAGCTAATTCATGCGGTGTTTTAGGGTTTGGAGAAGTTGGCTTGTAAATCTTACCATTATATTCTATGGTATCTTTTGTTTCAGCATTAAATTTTACCGGATAAAAAAATTGATTTACATAACCTGCAATATTTGGATTAGAATAAGTGGTTTTCATCATGTGTTTGCACCAGCCACACCAGTCGGTATAAACATCTACCAAAAAAGGTTTAGGTTGAGTTTTATTAAGTTCCTGCGCTTCCTTTATGGTTAGCCATTTCACTAAGCCATCTTCCGATTGGGCAAAATTTTGAGTACTAATTAATACAATAAAGACAAAAACTATTTTTAACGTTTTCATAATACAAAAATGGAATTTTTTTTGTATTTTTGAGTATAATTTATAAAAAAATAACATGATAAAACATTTACTTTCTATTGCATTAATTTCAACAAGTTTAATGGTTAATGCCCAATCTTTTACAGCTACTTATGATTTTGTAGCTACAACTTCGGTGTCTGGAACAACAGATCCAACAACTCCACCTTCAGTTACTGGTTTAACATGTGGTTCTTTTATGGCAGTTGGAACTGGTTCAAACTCTTCAGCTGCAAATCGTTTTTCGTTTAATAGTTGGGGAGTTGGTGCTACAACAGCAGTTGATACTTATTCTACAATGACTGGAGCTATTGATTTAGGTAAATATTTCGAAGTTACTTTAACTCCACAAGCTGGCTTCACTTTATCTTTAAACTCAATTGCATTCACTGCTCAACGTTCTGGTACTGGTATTAGAAGTTATGTTGTGAGAACAAGTGCTGATGGATTTACAAATAACTTGCCAGCTTCAGTTGGAACAAACACCAATTTATCAGTAATGGCAACCAATGAATTCTTTTGGAATTTAGATGCAGTTACTTCAGCTCAGAATGGCAGTATAATTAATCTTTTTGGCATTCCTACAACCTCTTCTGTTTCTTTTCGTTTTTACGCTTGGAATAGCGAAGCAGGAACTGGGACATTTAGTATTGATAATGTAGTTTTTGATGGCACAATGGCTGGTTCAGTTACTGGATTAGGGAAAATTAACTCTGATTCAAACTTATCAATTTACCCAGTTCCTAGTCATGATGGCATTTTATTTATTGAAAGCAAAAATGCTCAAGATGTCAATAAAATTGAAGTTTTAGACGTTTTAGGAAATGTAGTATTAACTAACTCTACTAAAAATGAAACAAAAATTAAATTGAATTTAGCAGATATGCCAAATGGAAATTATTTTGTGAGAATGTATTCTGGTAATTCAGTTTCTACAAAAAAAGTTGTAGTTCTTAAATAACTCATTATTTTGATTATAAAAAAGCGCCTTGATTTTCAAGGCGCTTTTTTTGTGTAATAACTATTCTTTAAAATTGATGTGCTTACCCATTGTTCCTCTAAAACGGTAACCAAAACTTTGTGTTTCAACTATCGAAACAAAGTTGGGTATTTTAAGCGGTAAGTAATTAATTTCGGGAACGTTATGCGGCAACGTTTTTAAAGTATCAAATAATACAGGAAGGTATTTTAAATCTTTTAAACGACGCTTGCCAAAACGATAAGTCATGCGTGTTTGAAACGGATCAGTAGAGAGAGCTATTTTATTTAAACCTAACGATTTTGCTAATTTGTAACTATACCAAACATTTTCGGTACTGTGCTGCGCTTTACTCTCAACAATAATATCTTCGGACGGAACACCAAATTCAATAGCATACAATTTCATTATTTCTGCTTCAACATAAGGTGAGTAAACAGAACTGCCACTCATAATGATTTTTTTTGTATTTCCGTTTTTATAAAGGTGAATAGCCCATAATACACGCATTTGCATTGTCGGATCCCATTTAGGTTCCATAAAAGGCACGCCAGGTACAATAACGGCATCATATTGTTTATTTGCCTCTAACGCACGTTTATTCAATTTGCTAGCAGAAGGTTGAAATAATACACACGAACTCATGCTTAAAATTAAGAGTGGTATGTATAAAATAGGTTTCATAATATATAGGTTTGTTTAATAGTAAAAACAGTTATTATAACTCTTTTGTTTAACCTAAGGTAAGGTTTATTTTTTTATTAGTTAGAAATTACATCCCATGTGTGGTCGCCAAGCATTTTTACAGTACCAACATATTCTAGTGTTGGCGGTAATTTACCCCAATCTTCTGGACCAATGAGCAATAATTTATAAACCTCTTCTTTTATGTATAAATGATAGGTCTGTCCAATAATAGGTTCAAAAGCTAAATCTGCTAAATATATTTTCTCAGATATTTCTATACGTTGCTTTAAATCATTGGCTTGTTGCATTAATAATTCAACTTGCTTTTGAATTTGATTCATTTGTATAGTGGTTTGTTCACGCATGGCGGTGAGTGCCCGCGATTTTATTTTACCTGTATCTTCAGGTTTAATAACGATACCGCCAACATGATGTGGATAAGGCAATAATCCTGGATTTTCAGCAACTTTATCTTTGTCAATTGGGTTTACAAATTCCATATTAAAATTTAATACAATAACACAAAATTTCATAGCTTGTTTAGTTTTTAGCCATATTTTGCAATAAAAATTGTACTTTAGAAATCCTATTTATCTAGCTTGACTCAAAAACAAGACATATTTTTATATCTAAAAAAGCATTGGGGCTACGATTCATTTCGTCCTTTGCAACAAGATATTATCGAGTCGGTTTTAGATAATAAAGATACCTTAGCATTATTGCCTACGGGAGGCGGAAAATCGTTATGTTTTCAAATTCCAGGTTTAGTAATTGGAGGGACCTGTTTAGTGGTTTCCCCATTAATTGCTTTAATGAATGATCAAGTTCAGAATTTAAAAAATAAAGGTATTAGTGCGGTGGCTATTACATCGTCTATGAATGTTAAAGAAATTGATATTGCTTTAAATAATGCCGCGTATGGACACGTTCAGTTTTTATATGTATCGCCCGAACGTATCGAAAATGAAACATTCAGACAGCGTTTATCTTATTTACCAATTGGTTTAATTGCTATTGACGAAGCGCATTGTATTTCGCAATGGGGTTATGATTTTAGACCAAGTTATTTAAAAATTGCAGAGTTAAGAGAATATTTTCCTAGTGTAAATATGATTGCTGTAACAGCTAGTGCTACTAAAGAGGTTGTAGAAGACATTCAGCTAAAATTAAATTTTACAAAGCAACAAGTTTTTAGACAATCGTTTGAACGAAAAAATATTAGATACGTTGTTCAATTAGAAGAAAATAAATACGAACGCCTTTTAAAAGTCATACACAACATTGGAGGTTCGGGCATTGTGTATGTTCGTAATCGAAAAAAAACAGAAGAGATTAGCAAATGGTTAATTCAAAATAAAATATCTGCATCTTTTTATCATGCAGGTATTAATACAAATGATAGAGCATTGGTTCAACAAAATTGGATTGAAAATAAATCACAAGTGATTGTTGCTACGAATGCATTTGGAATGGGAATTGATAAACCAGATGTACGCTTTGTTGTGCATTTAGATTTATCTGAAAGTTTAGAAGCTTATTTTCAAGAAGCGGGTAGGGCAGGTAGAGATGAAAAGCCAGCTTATGCTATATTGTTATGTAATAACTTTGATGTGGTTAATTTAAAAGAACAATACGAACAAAAAACACCAAGCATTGATGAAATAAAACAATCCTATCAAGCGATTTATAATTTTTATCAAATTCCGGTAGAAAGTGGCGAAGGTTTATCGGTAAGTTTTGACATGGAAGAAGTAACGCGTAATTATAATTTAAAAGCAATCACTTTATTTAATTCGATTAAATGTTTGGAGAAAGAAGGCTATGTGTCTTTTTTAGATAGCGGCTACGAACCTTCTAAAGTAATGATGGTAATGGGGAAAGACGATTTGTATAATTTTCAAATTAAATTTCCGAAATATGAAGCCTTAATAAAAGTTTTATTAAGAAGTTATGGTGGACTGTACGAGCAATACAGTCATATAAAAGAAAAGGATATAGCTTATAGAGCTAAAATATCTGAACATGAATTAAATTTACAGTTAGATAATTTGCATAAACAGGGCGTTATTTCTTTTATTCCTCAAACAACTCTTCCTAAATTAATTTTTCTTCAAAATCGGATTAATTTAAAATTTGAAAACATTAGATTGATAAACTATCCAATTTTAAAAGAAAAAGCATTAGTACGTATTAATAGTGTAACGACTTATGTAACTGAAAAAAATATTTGTCGCAGTCGTTTGTTGTTATCTTATTTTAATGAAACTGATTTTAAAGATTGCGGATATTGTGATGTGTGTATAGAAAAATATAAACGCAATTTAGAAACTGATGAAGGACTGATTGAAAACGTAAAATTGGAGTTGTTTCAACAACCTTTAAAATTGAATGATTTAATGCATAAATTTCAATCGGTTAATAGTAAACGATTAACCACATTAATTAATATGCTTATTGATGATGATGTTTTATCACTAGACAAAGAAAAAAATATTTATTTAAAATAATTTTATGGCTACATACGGAACTTTATATTTATTGCCAGTTGGTTTAGGAGACTGTAATTTGGAGGATGTTCTTCCGAAACGAAATTTGGAATTAATAAAAACATTGATTTATTACATTGCCGAAAATGCAAAAGATGCTCGTGCTTTTTTAAAACAATGCGGTATTCCAGAAATAAGTAAAGCCGAAATATCATTAATCAATCAGCATGTAAAAACAGAAGAACTAAACTCTTTTTTAAAGCCATTATTAGAAGGTCATAATATGGGATTAATGAGTGATGCAGGTTGTCCAGGCATTGCAGATCCAGGCGCAGATATTATAAAATTAGCACATCAAAAAGGAATTAAAGTAGTGCCATTAGTTGGCCCAAGTTCTATTGTTTTGTCAATTATGGCTAGTGGATTTAATGGCCAAAATTTTGCGTTTAATGGCTACTTACCAATTAATAGTATTGAACGATGCAAGCGTATTAAAGAGTTAGAACAATTGTGTGTAAAATATAAACAAGCACAGTTTTTTATTGAAACACCTTATCGTAATGGAAGTGTATATGAGGATGTATTAAAAACTTTGCAGCCAAATACCTATTTATTAGTAGCTACAAATATTACTTTAGGAGATGAATGCATATTTGTAAAACCGATTTCTGCTTGGAAAAAAGTGGAGGTTCCAGAGTTTTACAAAAAACCTACAGTTTTTGGGATTTACAGTTATTAAAACTGTTTTTTTTTATCTATAAAATAATAACGTTAAGTTCATATAATAAGGAGTTCGCCTCTAAAAAGCAGTTTGTTCTATTGTTTTTAAAAATAATTGATTTCACCTCATTATTTTTTGATTCTCAGTTTTTTTTGAGTAATTTAATGAAGTTAAATTTAATAGATTATGAAAAAAACTTTACTAACTCTTGCGGCAACTTTTTGTATTTCATTAGGTATGTTTGCCCAGGATCCTCCTCAAAGAAATTGTGGAACTATACAACATCATGAGTATTTAAAGCAAACTCGCCCAAATTATGAGACTGATTTAAATCAATATAATCAATTAATAGAAAAATATTTAGCTGATAAAGCAGATGGATTATCTATTGGTAAATCAGCAGTAACAACTATTACTGTGCCAGTTGTAGTGCATGTTGTATATAGAACGGCAGGAGAAAATATTTCTAATGCACAAGCTGCTTCTCAAGTTACAGTTTTGAATAATGATTTTGCGAAATTAAATGCAGATGCCATTAAAGTAACGCAGCCTACTTTTTCTACAGTAGCATCAGGAGCACAAATTCGTTTTTGTTTAGCGCAACGCGACCCCAATGGAAACCCTACAACTGGTATAGTTCATTATTCAACTACAGTCACATCTTTTGGAACAAACGATGCCGTAAAATCATCAACTACAGGTGGTGCTAATGCTTGGGATGTAACTAAATATATCAATATTTGGGTTTGTAATTTAGGTAATCTATTATTAGGTTATGGAGAATTTCCAACAACCTCATTAAGTAATACGTGGGGATTAGTATTACATTATAAGTATACCGGAAGTGGAGGAACAGCTATTGCTCCATATAATTTAGGAAGAACAGGAACTCATGAATTTGGGCACTGTTTTAATTTATTTCATATTTGGGGAGATGAAGGTGCTTGTGCTGGATCAGATCAATGTACAGATACTCCAAATCAGGGAGCTGAACACTATGGTTGCTATACAGCTGGTTCAATTCAAACAGATGCTTGTTCTCCAAGTTCACCTGGAGTGATGTGGATGAATTATATGGATTACACAGATGATGCTTGTATGTATATGTTTACCGCTCAACAATGTGCACGAATGGAAGCTGTAGTTAATACAGCACCATGGAATATTTTAGCTAGTTCTATGGCCTGTACTCCTATATACACCGTTGATGCAAGTATTTCTAGTATTATAAATCCTTTAAATGGAAGTTCAACCTGTAATAGTAATGTAGCTCCAAAAATAATTTTAACTAATGCAGGTATTACGACACTAACTACTGCAGTTGTGAATTTTAAAATGGATGCTTTAGCAACTCAGACTTTAAATTGGACTGGTTCTTTGGCATTAAATACATCAACTGTTTTAACATTAAATACTTTTTCGGGTTTATCAACTGCGGTTCATACATTTTCGGTTTGGGTAACATCACCTAATGGTGGAACTGATCAAAATTCAGTTAACAACAGTTTAAGTTCAACATTTACAGTTGTTACAGCGCCATCAGCAGCAGCTTTACCATTTTCTGAAAGATTTGAAGCGGTTACTTTTCCTCCAACGGGTTGGTTAAAAACAACAGTTAATTTATTAAATGCAACCAACACATGGTCGCGAGTAACTAATGCTACTGGTGTGCCAGTTGTTCCAGTAACAACGGCTTGCGCTAAAATGGATAACTATTCAGGATCTATAAATACATCAGGCCAATTAGATGCATTACGCACGCCAGCTTTAAATTTTACTTCTGCAAATAGTACTTTAAAATTAAAGTTTGACGTATCTCATAAAATAAGAAGCACAACAGTTACAGATACATTAAACGTATATATCTCAACCGATTGTGGTGGAACGTGGAATAAAATTTATGGAAAAGGTGGAACTCAATTGGCTTCAGTAGCCGGAACTATTGTAGGGCCTTATACGCCAACTCTTGATTCACAATGGAGAAGAGATAGTTTAAGTTTATCTTCTTATGTAGGCCAGCCAGTTGTGTATTTAAAATTCGAATCAAGAAGTGGACACGGTAATAATATTTATATTGATAACGTAAATATCGATAATCAAACAACTACTGGTCTTTCTATTCTCGAAGAAACATTACCTATGTTAGATGTTTTTCCTAATCCAAGCGCAGGTATATTTTTAGTAAATATTTCAAATGTAAATAATAATGCTAGTGTAATTGTAAATGTTATAAATGCTTTTGGTCAGGTTGTATCATCGCCTCTAAATTTAAAAGGAGCAGCAAATGGAATTTATTCTGTTGACTTATCTCATTTAGCAAATGGTATATACTTTATGAATATCCACACAGAATCAAATAAGACAATTACAAAGAAAATCATCGTTAATAAGTAATAGTTTTTAATTATTTAATCTGCTCATAATTTTATGGGCAGATTTTTATATTATAATAATAGCAGAATAAATTTTCAAAATTTACTTCTTTTAAATCAATTCAGAAATTTTTCTACAAAAAGCTTACAGTATTAAAATTTCACCGCCGAGATTTTAACATCTGTTAACATCGATTGAGGTTTGTTTTTTTTCGATAAAACTAAATATTGAGTCGACTAAATATAACTAAACTGCGTTTAGTGATTTTTTTTAAAAATATGCTGAAAATTTGGAATTATCAGATGCCTTCACGTACTTCATAATAACTAAACATTGTCTTTAAATTATGAAAAAATCATTACTAACCATTGCAGCCGCTTTTTGTTATTCATTAGTGGCATTAGCTCAGTCACCACCTCAAAGAAATTGCGGTACCATGCAGCATCATGCATACTTACAACAATCGCGTCCAAACTATCAAAATGATTTGAACCAATACAATCAAATGATAGATCAATATTTAGCAGATAAAGCTGCTGGATTAAATGTATCAAAAACAAATGCAATTGTTACAATTCCAGTAGTTGTTCACGTAGTATATAATACAGCAGCAGAAAATATTTCTGATGCGCAGGCTATTTCACAAGTACAAGTATTAAATGATGACTTTGCAAAATTAAATGCAGATGCAATTAAGGTAACGCAACCAACGTTTTCTACCGTGGCATCAGGTGCTCAAATTCGTTTTTGTTTAGCGCAACGCGATCCATTAGGAAATCCTACAACTGGTGTAGTTCATAAGGCAACTTCAGTAACTTCTTTTGGAACAAACGATGCCGTTAAAAGTAATACTACAAATGGAGATGATCCATGGGATGTTACTAAATATGTAAATATTTGGGTATGTGATTTAACTGGGGGTCTTTTAGGTTATGGTGAGTTTCCTACAGGAACAATTAGCCAAACTTGGGGATTGGTAATTGATTATGCTTATACAGGTAGCGGAGGTTCTGCAACACCTCCTTATAATTTAGGAAGAACAGGAACTCATGAATTTGGACACTGTTTTAATTTATATCATATTTGGGGAGATGATGGTACAGCTTGTTCTGGATCTGATCAATGTACTGATACACCTAACCAAGCAGGCGAGCATTATGGTTGTTTTACAGCAGGATCTATCCAAACGGATGGATGTTCACCATCTAGCCCTGGTACTATGTGGATGAATTACATGGATTATACTGATGATGCCTGTATGTACATGTTTACAGCACAACAATGCGCACGTATGGAAGCTGTAGTAAATAATGCTCCTTGGAATATTTTAGCAACCTCTTTGGGTTGTACTCCGGTATCAGCTTTAGATGCAGGTATTAGTAGTATTATTGCTCCTGTAAATGGTTCTTCTACATGTAGTAATAGTGTAACTCCGCGAATCACCTTAAATAACTCTGGTTCAACTACTATTACATCTGCAACTATATTATATAAAATGGATGCTTTAGCTACTCAAACATTAAATTGGACAGGTTCTTTAGCATCAGGAACGTCTACTGTATTAACTTTAAATAATTATACAGGATTAACTAATGGCTCTCATACATTTTCTGCAACAGTTAGTAATCCAAATGGAGCAACCGACGGCAATGCAGCTAACAATACATTAACTTCTACGTACACTGTTATTGCTGTTCCAGCTGGCGCAGCTTTACCATTTGTTGAAAGATTTGATGGAGTTACTTTCCCTCCAACTGGTTGGGTTGAAACTAATGTTAATGTAGCTGACGCAGCATACAGTTGGACAAGATTAGCAAATACAACAGGCATTCCTGTAGTACCCACTACAACAGCTTGCGCTAAAATGGACAACTTTGCTGGCAATATCGATATCAGTGGACAAAAAGATGCGCTGCGTACTCCAGCATTAAATTTAACGGGAGCAAATAGTACTTTAAGAGTCGTGTTTGATAGATCTCATAGAATATATAGTACAGTGGATATTGATACGTTAAATGTTTATATCTCTACTGATTGTGGTGGAACTTGGACGAGATTATATACAAAAGGCGGAGCTCAATTAGCAACTGTTGCAGGGTCATTAACTACTGCATTTACTCCAACTGCAAACTCTCAATGGGTTAGAGATAGCGTTAGTTTATCAGCTTATGTAGGTCAAGCAAGTGTGTACATTAAATTCGAGTCACGAAGTGGATGGGGAAATAATTTATATTTAGATAATATTAATGTAAAATATACTCCAGCTTCAGCACCTCCTGTAGCTAGTTTTACAACAGCCTCAACAAAATGTGCTGGAACAGCTATCGCATTTTCTGATGCTTCAACTAATTCTCCAACTAGTTGGTCATGGTCTTTTCCTGGTGCAACTACTACAACGGCTACTGTTCAAAATCCAACCGCTACTTATACAGCTAGTGGCACTTATACAGTAACGTTAATCTCTGCTAATTCTTCTGGAACAAGTACACCTGTTTCTTCAACAATTACTGTAAGTGCAAGCCCAACCGTAGCAGTAAGTGGAGCAACGGTTTGTTCAGGAACGCCTGCAAGCATTTCTGCATCTGGTGCTACAACTTATAGTTGGAATACAGGAGCAACAACAGCTTCTATATCAGTAACACCAACTATTACTACTAACTATACTGTTACTGGCATTAATGCAGCAGGTTGCGCTAATACAAAAACAGTTGCCGTAAATGTAAATGCAGCGCCATCTGTTACAGTTAGTAATGCAACTATTTGTCGAGGTTCTTCAACAAATCTAACTGCAACAGGAGCAACAACATATAGTTGGAATACAGGCGCAACAACTGCTTCAATTTCTGTAACGCCAACTATTACTACCAACTATACTGTAACAGGAACTTCAACTGGTTGTACAAACACAAAAACATTAAGTGTAACCGTTAATCCAACGCCTACAGTAGCTGTAAGTAGTGCTACAGTTTGTAGAGGAACTGCTGCTAATTTAACTGCAAGTGGCGCAACAACGTATAGCTGGAACACAGGCGCAACAACTGCTTCAATTTCTGTAACACCAACAACAACAACTAACTATACAGTAACTGGCACATCAATTGGCTGTACTAATACAAAAACGCTAAGTGTTACAGTTAATGCAACTCCTACAGTTGCTGCTAGTAATGCTACTATTTGTAATGGTTCAACAGCTAATTTAACAGCAAGTGGTGCTAGTTCTTATGCTTGGAATACTGGAGCAACCACAGCTTCTATTTCTGTTACTCCAACAGTTGCTACAAACTACACAGTAGTTGGTACTAACACATTGGGATGTACAAATACAAAAACATTAAGTGTAGCAGTTAACGCATTGCCTAATGTGGCTTCTACTTCTGCTACTATTTGTGCAGGTTCAACAGCAACTATTACTGCTAGTGGAGCTTCAACTTATAGCTGGAATACTGGTTCAACAAGCGCTAACTTAACAGCAAGTCCTGTTTCTAATACAACTTATACTGTAACAGGAACATCTGCTGCTGGTTGTGTGAAAACAGCAACAGCTATGATTACTGTTGGTTCAGCACCATCAATTTCTGTTAACTCTTCTACTATTTGTGCAGGAGCAACAGCAACATTAGCAGCAAGTGGAGTAACTACTTATACTTGGAATACATCATCTAATGCTACTAGTATTTCAGTAAGCCCTACAAGCACCTCAGTATATACTGTATCTGGTAACTTAACAGGTTGTGCAGTAGGCGCTACTCAAACAGCTACTGTAACAGTTAATAATTTACCAACTGTAACAGTAGCTGTTTGAGTAGCGCCTACTGCACAACCTGTTAAGTTACCAGATACAGTATATACTGAGGTGCTTGTAG
>JBKJPW010000018.1:0-9912 GCA_046594225.1 Bacteroidia bacterium | reverse complement strand
GATTACTGATGGATTAAGATATACCATGACTAACTTATCTGCTAAATTTATTGACACTACTTTTAAAGCCACTCGTCTTCCCTTTAATGATGCTATGCAAAAAAATCAAGCGGTTACGGGTTCATTAGCATTTACATGGAAATCAGACAACGATTATAAAGTAAGTTTATTAGCAAATACAGGTTTTAGGTCACCAAACGTGGATGATATGACTAAAGTATTTGAAGGAACGGCTGGTATTGTCATCGTTTCAAACCCTGATTTAAAACCAGAGTACTCTTATAATTTTGAATTAGGAATTAGTAAAGTTATTCAAGGCAAATATAAATTTGATATTACGGGGTTTTATACAAGTTTAACCAACGCTTTAGTTGTAAGAGATTTTAAGTTTAACGGGAGTGACTCTGCTACTTATCAAGGTGTTAAAAGCAAAGTGCAGGCAACACAAAATGCCGACAATGCATATATTTTAGGGCTATCTGGCGGAGTTCAATTTGATTTTAATGAACACGTATCATTTAAAAGTGTATTAAATTATACCTATGGTAGATATACAGATACAAAAAACGACACAGTAATTCCTTTAGATCATATTGCTCCGGTATTTGGTCAAACAAGCATTATTTATAAAACTAAAAATATAGATGGTGAATTTTTTGTTCGTTATAATGGTAAAAAAACATTAGCTGATTATAGCCCAAGTGGGGAAGATAATCTCCCTTATGCAACAGCTAATGGAATGCCTGCTTGGTTTACTTTAAATATAAGAGCGGGAGTAAACATTACAAAAAGCTTACGTTTAAATGTTGCTTGCGAAAATTTAACCAATAATCGCTACCGCACATTTGCTAGTGGCATTAATGCTCCAGGTAGAAATGTGATTGTTAGTTTACGGTATAAATTGTAATTCTTGGTAATTTTAATTGAGCCTCGCTTTAGCGAGGCTTTTTTATTTTAATCGATTTAGTTTTTTAAAATGAGGGGCTACCCCCCTAACTGTTTTTACTGCTTTTTTGGATATTTGTTTTAATCCAAAATATTAATTTTCAATATCATAAGCATGAAATCAGTTTTACGCACGTTTCTATCAATTATTATTTTTACTGCTGTTGCTTTTTCTTCAAAAGTAATAGCTCAAGGAAGTAATAATTCTTCTTGGTCAACAAAATTTGGCTACCAAAAGGCTTTTATCGAAAATAAAGGGCAGTTTACCATCTCTAGTTCATTTGGTAATCCTGGTAAAGTATTGTTTGCTGCTGATCATGGGGGAACTAAGATTTATTTTACGAATAAAGGCATTACCTATACTTTTTTAGAATCTACAAAAAAGAAAAAGGATGAGCGAGAAATAGCAAGAGAGCTCCGTGAAGAATTTAAAGATGCAGAATCTCATGCTCGTTTTGAAAAAGAAGAGCACGAAAGAAAAATAAAATCTGATTATGTGACGATGTTATGGCAAAATGCGAATTCTAATGTTATTATTGAGGCCACTGGGTTAACTTCAGATTATCACAACTATAGTTTTAAAAACACATCTGGAAATATTGAGAATGTAGCAAACGTAAAAGGGTTCCAAAAAATAACCTATAAAAACTTGTATCCAAATATTGATGTAGAATATGTCTTTTCTGAAAAAGATGGATTAAAATATTCTTTAACTCTATATCCAGGCGCCAATCCATCGTTGGTTAAAATGGTTTACGATAACCACGTTTCGTTAACTAACAAAGGAGAAATCCATATAGACACAAAATTTGGAGACATTATTGATCACGCCCCTTTATCTTTTTACCAGCAAAATACATCAACGATTATTTCATCTAGTTTTGTAAAAACAGGTAAAACAGTCTCTTTTCAATTAGCAAATTATGATAACACAAAAACAGTTGTTATTGACCCTTGGACTCAAACACCAACTTTTGCTAGTAACTGGGATTGTGTGTGGGAATGTGAAAAAGATGCTGCAGGAAATGTGTATATTATTGGAGGTGTTTCACCTTTACAATTAATAAAATATAATGCCGCTGGAGCTTTACAATGGACTTATAATACAGCTTATGATACAACGTCATGGTTAGGCGGTTTTGCGGTTGATAATGTTGGAAATTCTTATGTTACAAATGGAACAACTCCGGGGATTATTAAAGTGAATACTGCTGGGGTACTTCAGTGGTCTGTAGGCGGTGGAGCATTAGTTGAGTATTGGGAAATTGCTTTTAATTGTGATCAAACAAAATTAATTGTTGGTGGTACTGATAATTTACGAGGAGCGATTTTTGATATAAATACAGTTAATGGCGCAGTACTTGGAACAAAGATAGTTGCCTATGGCTCAGCTTTTGGGTTTCCTCCTAGCATCCAAGAAGTACGAGCAATAACACCTTGCGGTAATGGACGGTACTACTTTTTAACATTGGATTCAATAGGATACATTAATCAAAACTTCACGTTATGTGGAGCCAATAACTCTATATTTAAAACCACTAGTACACATGGTTTTTCTTATAAGTGCGAAAATTTTAGGTATGACAACACCGGAATTATGGCGATACGTGCTGATTTAAATTTTGTTTACACCCATAATGGCACAACCTTATTTAAACGGTCATTAGCTAATGCTTCTATTATTGCATCAGTTGCAATACCTGGCGGGGCAGCTACTACAAGTTTGGGCCAAAAGGCAGTTAGTTGCAGTGGTATTGATATAGACGCAAGTGGAAATATTTATGTTGGTTCAACAAATGCCGTAACAAAATTTAGTCCCGCCTTGGTTCAATTAGGCACAGTTGCTGTTCCATTTAATGTATATGATGTTCATGTAAGTACTGGCGGGGATGTTATAGCTTGTGGATCGACTGGTAATTCGGGTACAGCTTCGCGTACTGGATATATTCAATCTATTTCTTCATTAACGGCTGCTAATACAATCACCTTAGGTTGTTGTGATGTTAATATTTGTCAACCTGCAAACATGTGTTCAACATCCTCAGCATTTAATTTAACTGCCGCAACAGCTGGTGGAACTTGGAGCGGAACAGGCATTACTAATGCATCGTTAGGAACATTTAATCCTGCTACAGCGGGTATCGGTTCTCATGTTATTACATATAGTTTGGCGTGTGGTGTTGGTACAGTAACAGTTAATGTGATTTCGTGTGGTACAGTTTCGTTATGTATTAGTTCAGGATCACTAACAGCAATTGGTGGTGCAGGAACATATACATGGTCTAGTACAACCACATCTGTAAGTTGTGCTAGTTGTCCCGGTGGAGCATGTATTCCCTTTGTTTGTGCTGGAACAACTGTGCCAACATGGACTGCCTCTGGATCAACTGTTGCAGCACCTTCATCTACAGTATTCCCAATAAAGGTAAAAGATATTGCTAGCGGAGTAACATTTACGTTTACCACTTTAGCATCTATACCACCATGTACAACTACTTCTTGTCCAACACTTACAATGGCCGTTTCATCTCAAACAAATGTGAATTGTTTTGGCGCTAATACAGGTTCGGCAACCGTTAGTACAACTGGAGGAGTTGGACCATATACTTACACTTGGTCGCCGGGAAGTTTAACAGGAGCAAGTCAAACAGGGTTAGCAGCAGGAACTTATACAATTACTATTAAAGATGCAAATCTTTGTACTGGAACGGGCACAGTCATAATTACGCAACCTACAGCATCACTAAGTGCAGTTATTTCTGCCACTTCTGCTGCTGGTTGTGGCGCAAGTACTGGAGGAGCTACTGTAACCGCAAGTGGCGGAACAAGTGGTTATACATATTTTTGGGCTCCAAGCGGCGGAACAACAGCGGGCGTTTCAAATTTACCAGCTGGAGGTAATACGGTAACCGTTACAGATGCAAAAACTTGCACCGTTTCAACTGTAGCAAATATTACAACCTCCGGTGGGCCAACAATGCTTGTTGTGTCACAAGCTAGTGTTAATTGTTTTGGAGCAAGCACTGGTTCAGCAACGGTTAATGGATCAGGAGGTACAAGTCCTTATACCTTTACATGGTCTCCAGGAAACTTAAATGGAGCAAGTCAAACTGGATTAAGTGCTGGTGTATATACAATTAACATCACCGATGCATCTTCGTGCACAGGTTCAGGAACTCTTTCAATTACCCAACCAACATCCGCAGTAAGCGCTGTAATTACAGCAACATCTGCAGCAGGATGTGGCAGCGGTACATCTACTGTAACATTCTGGACAGAAGATTTTGGATCGGGATGTAACACGGGAGCGTTAGCATCAGCTTACACAGGAACCAACGGCGCGTGGGCTGTATCTGCAAGCGGTGTAAACGCCGCAGAGGCAAATCAGTTTTTTGTCAGTGCAGCAGAAAACGGAAATGCAGCGGGAGTTTGTGGTTCAGCTTGTGGTTTAGACAGGTCTCTTCATGTTGGAAATGTTGCAGCACCTATATTGGGATTAACTGCAGATCAAGGCGCAGCATATAATGCTGGAGGTTTTTGTGGAACATTCTTCTGTGTAACTACTGATAGAAGAGCTGAATCTCCTAATATCAATTGTACAGGTCAATCAAACATCACACTTAATTTTAACTACATTGAATTTGGAGATGGTGCAAATGATGATGGTTCATTATATTATTTTGACGGGGCCACATGGAGCTTACTTTTTAATCTTAATAAAACACTATGTTGTGGTGGTGCAACATGTAACGGAACTTCTCAAGCGCTTTGGACAGCATATACTATTAATTTACCGGCAAGCGCCAACAATAATCCAAGTATTAAAATTGGTTATAGATGGGTAAACAATGATGATGGAGTAGGAACTGATCCTTCATTTGCGGTTGATGATATTACATTGTCCTCACTTTCGGTGGGTGGAGGTTTAGGTGGAGCAACAGTAACAGCTACTGGCGGTTCGCCATCTTATAATTATAACTGGATCCCAAGTGGAGGCAATACTGCTGGCGTATCAAATTTAGGAGCAGGTAATAATACAGTTGTTGTTACAGATAGTAAAGGTTGTACAGCAACTGCAGTTGCAAATATTACTTCTACAGGAGGTCCAACACTTTCGGTTACTTCTCAAACTAATGTCAATTGTTTTGGTGCAAGCACAGGAACCTCTACAGTTGCAGGTTCTGGCGGCACAGCACCTTATACATATACATGGTCACCTGGTAACTTAACAGGCGCTAGTCAAACAAGTTTAGCGGCCGGCACATACACTATTATTGTATTGGATGCTAATTTATGCGCTGGTTCAAATACCTTAACAATTACTCAACCAACATCTGCTATTAGTGCAATAATTAGTGCAACGGTAGCTGCTGGGTGTGGCTTAAGCTCAGGAGAAGCAACTGTAACTGCAAGCGGTGGAACACCAACCTATAATTATAATTGGACACCAAGTGGTGGAACAACAGCTGGCGTATCCAATTTAGGAGCTG
Source organism: Bacteroidia bacterium (assembly GCA_046594225.1). Taxonomy (GTDB): domain Bacteria; phylum Bacteroidota; class Bacteroidia; order B-17B0; family Aurantibacillaceae; genus UBA4416. Next base: position 4,477 of record JBKJPW010000018.1, on the reverse strand, counting down.
GAGCCAATACGGTAACCGTTACTGATATTAAAGGATGTACTGTAACAGCCGTTGCTAATATTACATCAACCGGAGGGCCAACCTTATCAGTTATCTCACAAACTAATGTCAATTGTTTTGGAGCAACTACAGGAACCGCTACAGTTAATGGAAGCGGGGGAACAGGACCTTATTCTTATACGTGGACACCAGGAAATTTAAATGGAGCTACTCAAACATCATTAAGTGCAGGCGTATATACAGTTAATATAAAAGATGCTAGTGGATGTAATGGAACGGGAACAATTTCTATTACTCAACCTACAGCCTCTGTATCTGGGGTATTTTCTAACACAGTGGCTCCAACCTGTGGGTCATCTAATGGAACTGCTTCTATAACAGCAAGCGGTGGCACACCTTCTTATACATATAGTTGGAGTCCTAATAGCGGATCAACACAATCTGTCTCCAATTTATCAGCGGGCGTAAGCGCTGTTACCATAACAGACTCTAAGGGTTGCGTATTAACAGTTTCATTATCACTAAACTCTATTGGAGGACCAACCTTATCGGTTACTTCGCAAACTAATGTGAATTGTTTTGGAGCTAATACAGGAACTGCAACAGTGAGTGGAAGTGGCGGAACAGGACCTTATACATACACCTGGTCTCCAGGAAATTTATTAGGTGCTAATCAAAGTTCGTTGAGCGCAGGTACATATACAGTTAATGTAAAAGATGCTACTGGATGTGTAGGAACAGGAACAATTTCTATTACTCAACCTACAGCAGCAGTTTTAGCTAATATGTCAAATAGCCCTACAGGTTGCGGAACTAGTGCAGGAAGTGCAACCGTTACGGCTAGTGGAGGAACACCAACTTATACTTATAGTTGGAGTCCAAGTGGGGGAAGTGGAAACACGGCCTCAGGTTTAGCAACCGGAACATATTCGGTTCTTGTAACTGACACTAAAGGTTGTCAAACAACTGGCATTACAACTATTTCTAGTTCAGGAGGAGGGCCAACACTAACGGTTTCCTCACAAGCTAACCCTTTATGTTTTGCAGCAAACACTGGTTCAGCTTCAATTAATGCATCGGGAACACCAGGGCCATATACATATACATGGGTGCCAACAGGTGGAAATTCAGCTAGTGCATCCGGGTTAAGCGCTGGTGTATATACAGTAATTGCATCTAGTGGTTCTAGTTGTGTGAGCACAGTTACATTATCACTTTCTCAACCGGCACCTATATCTTTAACATTAACCTCTACCGATGAAACTTGCGGAAGCAGTGATGGTAATGCTACACTACTTGCTAGTGGAGGAAATGGATCACTAACTCCATTATGGAGCACGGGTAGTAATAATAATTCAATAGCAGGATTACCATCTGGTTTATATACAGTAACAGTAACGGATGCCAATAACTGTTCAGCTACTGGCTCTGTAGTTGTGGGATTAACAGGCTCTTTAATTGTAAGTGCAGGAGCAGGATCAACCATTTATCCAGGAGAAAGTACGGTATTAAACGGTTCGGTTCCAAGCGGCGCATTTGTTTCATGGAGCCCGCCGGGTTCATTAAGTTGCCCAACATGCCCTATTACAAGTGCAGCACCAGGCTCAACAACTATTTATACTATTACAGCCGACTTAAATGGTTGTGTGGGTTTTGATACAGTAACTGTTTTTGTAGATGTTTTATGTGGAGAATTATTTGTTCCATCAGCATTTTCTCCAAACGATGATGGGCAAAATGATGTGTTGTACGTGATGAGTAATTGTATATCAAATATGGAATTTGTAATTTTTGATAGATGGGGCGAAAAGGTATTTGAATCATCCAATCAAGCTTTTGGATGGGACGGAACATTTAACGGTAAAAAGATGACCCCTGCTGCTTTTGCTTATTATTTGAAAGCAACAGTTAAAGGAGAAGAAGTCATTCAAAAAGGTAACATTTCGTTAGTGAAATAATTTTTTAACACACTGTAAATAATATAATATGAGAAAGATAATAGTAATAATGATGGCTCTGTTAATCAGTAACCTAAGTTGGGCACAGGATATTCACTTTTCTCAATTTGATGAAACGCCATTGTTTTTAAATCCCGCTAATGTTGGAGTGCCACATGAAATTAGAGCTAATGTTAATTATAAATCACAATGGCAAAGTGTGAATGCTCCATTTAAAACAATGGCAGTTTCAGTAGATGGGAGACTATTAAAAAAGAAAAAAAATCACATTGGAATGGGAATCGATTTTTTTTCAGATAAAGCAGGAGATGGTCAAATAAAAACAACGCAAATAAACTATTCTCTATCAGGGATGGTTCTTTTAAATAAAAGTAATTTATTATCTGCTGGATTAATGTTAGGATACATTGAAAGAAGTCTTAATATGAGTTCGTATAGTTGGTCAAACCAATATGATGGATTAAATTATGATGCAACCAGATCTTCAGGAGAGTTAAACAGAATTGATAATTTTAATTTTGTGGATCTTGGCGCTGGGGTACAATACAGTTATGGTTCTCACGAAATGTATATGACAGCCAATAATGCCAAACGATTAAATCTTGGAATATCTGTTTTTCATCCTCATCAACCTGCGTACTCTTTTTTAGGAGATGCCACTAGATTATATACAAAATTTGTATTTCACGGTGACGCTGCCATTGGCATAAAAAATTCTAATATTGTATTAAAGCCCTCTTATGTTGTTTTTATACAAGGGCCAACAAAAGAAATTACACCAGGCTTAACTGCACAGTATATTCTTTCTGGCGACTCTAAATATACAGGTATTAAGAAGTTTTCTGCTGTAGCTATAGGAGGATACTACAGAGCGAAGGATGCATTTATTGCAGTGATAAAATACGAATATAATAGTTGTGCTATTGGCTTTAGTTACGATATTAATTTATCTAAATTAAAAACGGTATCAAACACTCGCGGAGGATTTGAAATATCTTTGAGATACGCGTTTGATACCTATAGAAGAGGTGCTACAACGTCGCGTTTTTACTAAATCAAAATTATTTATATTTGTTGAGGTGCTCAAGTGTGCCCCAATAAATGTCTGTTCAAAATTCCTTAATTCTTTTACGTGGTTTACCGGGTGCTGGTAAATCTACGTTAGCGACCGTATTATCGGAAAACAACATGTATCCTATATTTTCGGTAGATGATTTTTTTACGGATGAAGTTACTGGAGAATACTTGTTTAATTTTAGCGACAATCATTTAGCGTACAAGCAGTGCGAAGAACTTACTAGAGATGCGATGAAACAGAACATCTCTAAAGTGTTTGTGCACAATACATTTACGATGGATTGGGAGTTAGGGCCTTATTTTAAATTAGCTTCCGAATTTAAGTACAATTTGTTTGTAGCGACAGTTGAAAATTATCACACAAATAAAAACACACATGGTGTAAGCGATGAGCAATTGCAAAAAATGGCAGAAAAATATAAAGTAAAATTATTGTAAACGAATTTCCCGAAGAGACGCGCGAAATTTTACGTATTGTTTAGCAGAGAATTAAAACAAATTAATCTGTCTAATAGGATTAATAGATTTAGTAAGGGTTTTCAGTAATAAATTCTTCAGGTGTTTTAGCATTTTCAATACTAAAATGCCCAATTTTAGTTCTGCATAGAGTATCTAAGTATGCGCCGCTATTTAAAGCTAAACCAAAATCGCGAGCAATACTTCTAATGTAAGTTCCTTTAGTACACGCAATTCTAAAATCAACAAACGGTAGTTCGCAGCGCGTTATTTCAAATTCTAATATATTTATTGGACGTGCTTTTAATTCTATTTCTTCACCAATACGCGCTAATTTGTATAAACGTTTTCCGTCGACTTTTACAGCGCTGAACATGGGAGGCACTTGCTCTTGTTCACCAACAAATGATTTAGCGGTTTCACGAACTAGTTCTTCTGTAATATGTTCAGTTGGATAAGTAGCATCCACTTCTTTTTCCTTATCATAACAAGGTGTGGTAGCGCCAATAAAAAAAGTACCGGTATATTCTTTTGGTAAATCTTGAAACGAAGAAATTTCTTTTGTTTTTTTCCCCGTACAAATAATTAATAAGCCAGTTGCTAGCGGATCTAAAGTTCCTGCATGTCCAATTTTTAAATGCACCAATTTGTCATCCAATAGTAAAGATGGATGTTTTTTTAGAGCGTGCTTTAATTTGTTGACAGCTTGAAACGACGACCAAGTATAAGGTTTGTTTATTAGTAATAGTTCGCCGCTGCGGTAATCTTTTTGCATTATGAAAATCGAAAATGAGTTTAATATTCCCCTCTCATTTGGAGAGGGGCTAGGGGAAGTTTAAAAACTATGCCCCATTTTATCTTTTTTGGTTTGCATGTATTTTTCGTTATGAGGATTTGAAGGAATAATGATAGGAACATTCTCAACAACTTCTAAACCATAACCAATTAAACCAACACGTTTTACCGGATTATTAGAAATTAATTTC
>JBKJPW010000022.1:0-5606 GCA_046594225.1 Bacteroidia bacterium | reverse complement strand
ATTACTCTTTAATAATACGTTTTGATACTTGTTTACCTTCAGATAAAATTCTTACAGTATAAATACCTTTCGCTAAAGAATCAATCTTAATAGTAGTTTGTACGTTTACTACTTTTTCAGTAATTACTAATTTACCAATAGCATCATATAATTCAATAGTTGTATTATTGATTAAAGAAGCGTCCATCATAATGTTAATAGCGTCTTTTGCTGGGTTAGGATAAACAGAGATGTTCGTATTAGTTAACTCTGTAACACCAGTACATAAACTTACGTTCACCGTTTTAGTGTCAGTTGCAGAGCAACCATTTCCATCCATGTAATCATACAGTAAACTAAATGTTCCTTGTCCAGATACGGAAGGATCAAATGTATTACCAACAACACCAGTTCCTGAGAAAGTACCGCCAGTTGGCGTACCTGATAATGTTACAGGTGCATTAGCCACACATAAAGGACTAGATACAGTTCCCATAGTTACAGTTGGTAAATTATTAACTGTTACAGTAGCTGTTTGAGTAGCGCCTACTGCACAACCTGTTAAGTTACCAGATACAGTATATACTGATGTACTTGTGGGGCTTACAGAAATACTAGTAGCATTTGAACTTGTATTCCAAGTGTAAGTAGTTACTCCACTTGCTGCTAATGTTGCTGTTGCTCCTGAACAAATAGTAGAAGAGTTAACAGAAATTGATGGAGCAGCGCCTACTGTAATCATAGCCGTTGTAGTTTTCACACAACCAGCAGCAGATGTACCTGTTACAGTATAAGTTGTATTAGAAGATGGACTAGCTGTTAAGTTAGCACTTGTAACACCTGTATTCCAGCTATAAGTAGCAGCGCCACTAGCAGTAATTGTAGCAGTTGAACCAGCACAAATAGTAGCAGAAGTAGAAGCCACATTAGGCAATGCGTTAACTGCTACACTTAATGTTTTTGTATTTGTACATCCCAATGTGTTAGTACCAACTACTGTATAGTTTGTTGCAACAGTTGGTGTTACTGAAATAGAAGCTGTAGTTGCTCCAGTATTCCAAGCATAAGAACTAGCACCAATTGCTGTTAAAGTAGCTGCTGCCCCTAAACATACTGTTTTTGATGTAGCAGCAACTGTTGGAGTAGCGTTAACGATAACGCTTAATGTTCTGGTATTAGTACAACCTGTTGATGTACCTGTTACGGTATAGTTTGTTGTTGTAGTTGGCGTTACAGAAATTGAAGCAGTTGTTGCTCCTGTATTCCAGCTATAAGTTGTAGCACCGCTTGCAGTTAAATTAGCTGCTGTACCTCTACAAACTGTAGCACTACTTACAGCAACTGTTGGCGTTGGATTAACGGTTACACTTAAAGTTCTTGTATTAGAACAACCAGTTGAAGTTCCTGTTACAGTATAGTTAGTAGTAATAGTTGGCGTTACAGAAATTGAAGCGGTTGTTGCGCCTGTATTCCAACTATAAGTGGTAGCACCTGTTGCTGCAAGACTAGTTGAAGAACCACGACAAATAGTTGCACTACTTACCGCAACTGTTGGTGTTGGATTAACAGTAACGCTTAACGTTCTTGTATTTACACAACCAGCAGCATTTGTGCCAGTTACCGTGTAGTTTGTAGTAATAGTAGGTGTTACTGATATAGAAGCTGTTGTTGCGCCTGTATTCCAATTATAGGTTGCAGCACCACTTGCTGTTAAACTCACAGCTGAACCTCTACAAACTGTTGAACTTGCTGCAGCAACTGTAGGATTTGCGCTAACCGTAATTGTTGAAGAAACAGGCGTACTTGTTCCAGAAGAATTAGCAGAGATTAGCGTTACTGTATAAATTCCACTAGCTGTATAAGTAGCAGTTGGATTTTGAACAGTAGCCGTTGTAGTAGTTGCACCAGGAAAAGACCATGACCAACTAGTTGGAGAATTAGTTGAAGCATCTGTAAATGAAATTGGAGTGCCTACACATCTTGTTGCAGCAACAGAAAGACTTGCTACAGGAACTGCAGCAGAAACATAAGCCACATTAATATTATCTAAATACAAATGATTGCCCCAACCGCTGCGAGATTCAAATTTTAAATAAACACTTGCCTGTCCTGCATAAGTGCCTAAACTTAAACTATCCCTTCTCCACTGCGTATTAGCAGTTGGTGTGTAAGCAGTAGTCATAGTGCCAGTTACAGTTGCCAACTGAGAACCACCTTTAGTATATAGGCGTGTCCAATTACTACCACAATCCGTTGAGATGTATACGTTTAATGAATCAATATCTGTTGTACTATATATTTTATGCGACACATCAAATTTTAATTTCAAACTACTATTTGCAGCTGCAAAATTTAAAGCAGGTGTTTGTAATGCATCTATCTGACCTGAAATATCTGTTGTACTTGAAAAGTTATCCATTCTTGCAACAGCAGTACTACCCGCTGTTAAACCTGTAGAGTTAGCAACCCTTGTCCAAGTAGTTGCAGCATTTATTGTATTAGTCGCAATTTTGGTCCAACCAGAAGGCACAAAAGTAATTCCTTCAAATCCTTCTGTAAATGGAAGTGTTGCTCCAACCGGAACATTAATAACTGTATAGGTTGAAGATAAATTATTATTAGCGCTATTTAAATCTGTTCCACCGTTTGGCGCAGTTACCCATACAGAAAAAGTATGTTGTGCTGGAGTTAAACCAGTATAAGGGTTTAATGTTAGTGTTGTTTGCGCAGATGATAATAAAGAACCAGTCCAATTTAATGTTTGAGTGGCTGTAGCATCCATTTTATATAAAACAGTAGCAGATGTCAACGTAATATTTCCAACATTCTTTAATACAACCATTGGTGTAATATTAGTATTACAAACAGAGCTTGCATTAACGGGGTTAATAATTGATGTAATACCAGCATCTAATCCAATATTTGAATAAAGATCTGACTCCCATACTCCCCTTCCATAAGTTCCTGCTCTTATTTTTCCTGTTGGATAAAATATTTCAAGATCATTAACAATAACGTTTGGAAGACCAGACATAAAAGGCGTCCAAGAGGTCATTGTATTATCTCTGAAATAAATACCAACGTCTGTTCCAATATAAATGGCATCATTAGAATTATTAGAATAGGTTACACAATTAACTGGTAGATTTGGTAAACCAGTAGAAATATTTGTCCAAGAAGTACCACCGTTAATTGACATGTAAACTTTATTAGCTGCTGAATATCCTGAGAACGTTACAAATACATTATTAGCATCCAAATTATCAACCGCTACTCTTGAAATTTGAGAAGAACCTGTTGGTAAACCCGTAGTGATAGCAGTCCAAGTAGTTCCACCATCAACAGTTTTAAATAAGGAAGTTGATCTTGCAGCATATAATACATTTGTATTTGAAGGAGCTGCTGCAAGATGATAAATAGTTGACGAACCAGCAATTGTTCCCATCTGTGTCCAGTTATTACCTTTATCAACCGATTTAAAAACCTGCTGATATCCGCAATAAAATATGTTTGAATTATTTGGATCCTGCATAATAGGAGCCACCCATGCTCCAGTTCCAGTTAAGCCATTTTGAATTGCATTAAATGAAGCACCTCCATTAGTTGACTTTTGAAAATCTCCCTGCACATAAGAGGCAATAAGCGTACTGTTAGAGCTCCAGTCAACAAAACAATCAGAACCATCACCACCGTAAATAGAAGTCCAGTTAGTTCCATTCATTAAATTGGTTCCATTATCTTGATGCCCCGAAATGACGTAGTTTGCAGTTGTAGAAGATTGCCCGATACGTGTTACCTGAGCAATATTCATCAAGCCATTAATGGTTGTCCATGTATTACCACCATCTGTAGTTTTTGCAACACCACCATCTGTACCTAAATAACACGTTGTGCTATTTAAATATTCAACCGCATGCAAATCGGCATGTACATAAGGATTTCCACCACCTCCATACCAATGAGAATTAATACTCCAGGTTGTTCCACCATCTGTAGATTTCCATGAATTAACACCACCGCATATAATTTCATCTTTATTGGTTGGAGAAACGCCGCACGCTATATCATACCAACCTTGTCCGCCCGAATCAGAACCATCTGTGCTCCATCCAAAAATATTGGGAGAATTTGACATTTGCGTAAACGAAACTCCGCCATTTGTGGATCGATATAAACCATAAAAACCATTATCAGCTGAACTACTGCATAATATATAAATATAATTTGGATCAGCAGGAGTTGTTGATATCGCCATTCTGTTTACACCGCTTGTAGGTAATCCTGTAGTTGTGGTTGTAAAAGTTGCGCCACCATCTATTGATCTAGTAAAAGCATTTCCTGATACAGCAAATACGTTAGTCAGATCTCCTGATTTAAATTCTATATCCTTATAATTTCCTGTTTTTACAACAGCCCAACTTGTTCCTCCATTAATAGTTCGATATATTCCTGCAGAAGTGGCAGCTAATAAAATATTAGGATTTGTAGGATTTATTAATAAACGTCCAATAGTGCGTTGAAGAGTAACACTCCAAACTAAACCAGTTGAAGCCCAAGTTATACCACCATCTGTTGATTTTAAAATTCCAGTTGAATAGGTATCACCAGCATCAACATCGCCTGTAGCTAAATACATAATATTTGTATTAGTTGGATCTATGGCTAAATCAGAACATCCTATAACTGCCAGACTGTTTGTATTGGTTGCCCAACTTGCACCTGCATTTGTTGTTACCCACATTCCACCTGCGCCAGTTCCTACAAAAACAGTATTTGCATTGCCAGGCATAAATCGTATAAAAGATATTCTACCTGCATCGCCACCTGCTGGTGAACCAAATGGTCCTATTGGAGTCCAATTGCCATTAACTGATGTTACTCCAGTAGGGGCATTTATCTTTTGTGCGGCTGCAGGATTTTGTGACAAAAATAAATTAAATTCTTCCTGAGCTTTTGCTTTTGATGCAAATTTCATGTCACCTGACGGATATACACGTGGCTCAGAAAACCATTCCCAACGACGGAATGCTTTATAACCTTTACCTCTTTCGTAGGGTTTACCGTTCCAATAAGAATTAAATTCCTGTTGAATAGAATAGAAACTTTCGTTTGGGTTATTTTTTTTCTCTACCCAATTTTGGGCAAATCCAATAGTAGAAAATAATATGCAAAAAAGTAGAGGTAGTGTTTCTTTTTTCATGATTTAGGCATTGGTATATTCAAACTTAAGTCATTTTTAACTACCATCCAAAAAATACAAGTAAGATTTACTGAGAAATATAATTGATTATGTAATCTCTCATAGTATTCGTAAACAGCTTATTTAACTAGTGTTTCAAAAGATCTTCTGTTATTTTTTAAAAAAATTAATTAAAAATAATCTTCAAATATTGGAGGGTTTTTGTAAAAAGTATTTTTAGATCTTTCTATCATCGTGCTTTTTCAGTTGAATAGAAATAAAAAAAGCCTTGAGAAATTTTCCCAAGGCTTAAATATTATATTTAAAATTTATTACTCTTTAATAATACGTTTTGATACTTGTTTACCTTCAGATAAAATTCTTACAGTATAAATACCTTTCGCTAAAGAATCAATCTTAATAGTAGTTTGTACGTTTACTACTTTTT
>JBKJPW010000140.1:0-3853 GCA_046594225.1 Bacteroidia bacterium | reverse complement strand
TCTATGGCTTTTCCATAAAAAAAGCCCCAACATTTTGTTGAAGCTTTTTAAGATTTTGTTTAATGTTTACTATCCGTTTAATGCTTCAGCACCAGCTACAATCTCTAAAATCTCAGTAGTAATGGCCGTTTGACGAGCTTTGTTATAAGAGATTTTCAAGTCACGTAACATATCCTTAGCATTATCGGTTGCTTTATGCATCGCGGTCATACGAGCACCGTGCTCAGAAGCTAATGAATCTAATAAAGCTTTGTAGAATTGTGTTTTTAATGAACGAGGGATTAAATCGCTTACAATAAATTCTTTACTTGGTTCAAAAATATAATCTGTGCTTGAAGACGTACTTGCTGACGCAGATGCTTCAATAGGTAAAAATTGTTCTGCTTGTACAATTTGTACTGCTGCATTTTTAAATTGATTGTAAACTAAAACAATTTTATCAAACTCTTTGTTAACGAAAGTCTCCATGATTTTTTCAGCAATAGGAGCAACATTATCGTAAGTTAACTTGTCAAAAATTTCGTTTAAGTTATGTGGTAAATCTGTTCCGTGAATATGGTGCTCTGTACGTTTAAAAGCATCATTTGCTTTTTTACCAATACATATTACCGATACATCTTGTCCTTGGTAATCGTTTTTAATTAAACTCCAAGTTTTTTTAATAACGTTTGCATTAAAACCACCTGCTAATCCACGATTAGAAGAAATAGCAATTAACAATACATTTTTAGCTGTTGTAGTACGCGCGTAAGCATTTTCAGAAGTATCTAAACTTGAACTTACGTTTTGCAGTATCTCCTGTAATTTGTTAGCGTAAGGGCGCATTTGCGTAATAGCGTCTTGCGCACGTTTCAATTTAGCAGCACTCACCATTTTCATGGCACTTGTAATCTGCATGGTTGAACCAACGGATACAATTCTATTTCTTACTTCTTTTAAATTTGGCATATTAATTTAAGATTTTAGAAATTAGATTTACGATTTATAAATCTAACTTCTTAATTCTAACTTCTTAATTATACTTAGCTGATAATTCTTTTGCTGTTGCTTCTAATACACTGGTAATTGAATCATCTAATTTACCTGCTTTTAAAGCGTCTAATTGTGCTTTGTTTTTGCGTTCGCAAACATCTAAGAATTCTTTTTCAAATTCTTTCACTCTATTTACAGGAATTGTACGTAATAAGTTTTTAGTTCCTAAGTAAATAATAGCAATTTGTTGTTCAACACGAAGTGGAGAAGCGTTAGCTTGTTTTAAAATTTCCACATTACGAGCGCCTTTATCTAATACTGACTTTGTAGCAGCATCTAAGTCAGAACCAAATTTAGAGAAAGCCTCTAACTCACGGTATTGAGCTTGATCTAATTTTAAAGTACCTGCTACTTTTTTCATTGATTTAATTTGAGCATTACCTCCAACACGTGATACCGAAATACCTACGTTAATTGCCGGACGAACACCTGAGTTAAATAAGTTTGTTTCTAAGAAAATTTGACCATCTGTAATCGAAATTACGTTAGTTGGAATATATGCAGAAACGTCACCCGCTTGTGTTTCAATGATTGGTAAAGCCGTTAATGAACCGCCGCCTTTAACAATCGGTTTTAACGACTCCGGTAAATCATTCATGTTTTTAGCAATTTCATCAGACGAGTTAATCTTAGCAGCACGCTCTAATAATCTACTGTGTAAGTAGAAAACGTCGCCAGGATACGCCTCACGTCCTGGAGGACGACGTAATAATAATGAAACCTCACGGTAAGCCACAGCTTGTTTAGATAAATCATCATAAACAATTAAAGCCGGACGACCAGTATCTCTAAAGAATTCGCCAACTGCTGCGCCAGCAAATGGAGCGTAAAATTGCATTGGAGCAGGATCAGAAGCGTTAGCCGCAACAACTACTGTGTAAGCCATAGCGCCATTTTCTTCTAGCGTACGAACAACGTTCGCTACAGTAGAACCTTTTTGAGCAATTGCAACATATATACAAAATACAGGTTGTCCTGCATCGTAAAATTCTTTTTGGTTAATGATTGTATCTAACGCAACGGTTGTTTTACCAGTTTGACGGTCACCAATGATTAACTCACGTTGTCCACGACCAATTGGAATCATCGCATCAATTGCTTTGATACCTGTTTGTAAAGGCTCAGTAACTGGCTGACGGTAAATTACACCTGGAGCTTTACGCTCTAAAGGTAATTCGTAAGTAACGCCTTGAATTGGTCCTTTACCATCAATAGGATTTCCTAAAGTGTCAATAACACGACCTAACATACCTTCACCTACATTAATAGATGCGATACGTCCTGTACGTTTTACCGAAGAACCTTCACTAATTCCAGTACTTGCACCTAATAATACAGCACCTACGTTATCTTCTTCAAGATTTAATACAATTCCTTGTAATCCTGTTTCAAATTCAATCAACTCTCCTGATTGAACTTTAGATAAACCGTAAATACGAGCGATACCATCACCTACTTGTAATACAGATCCAACTTCTTCTAACTCAGCTTCAGATTTGAAGCCAGATAATTGTTGTCTTAAAATTGCAGATACTTCTGCTGGTTTTACTTCAGCCATTTTATTGTATGGTTAATTATTAATTTAATGCTTTGTTTGTTAATTCTTTTTTCAAGTTCGATAATTGGCGAGCAACAGATTTATCTAATTGTTTATCGCCAATTTTTAAAATAAATCCTCCAATAATGTTAGCGTCTACTTTCTCTACTAATTCAACCTCTCCATTTAATTGAGACTTTACTAAATCTAATGCTTTTTGTTTTGTAGCAGCGTCCAAACCGTTAGCCGATGTAACTACTGCTGTTAAAATATTTTTATGAGTACGGTACTGTTCAATAAATTCGTTTGCCATTTCTGGAATAACGTTTTCTCTTCTTTTAGAAGCTACAATCGTTAAAAATCCTGAAGTGATCGCGTTTAATTTGCCATCGAATATAGCTTTGATGGTAGCAATTTTTTTATCAGCCTTAATAATTGGACTGTTCAAAAAATTGATGAATTCTCTTGAGTCTTCGCAAACCGATTGTACCTGACGCATATCAGCATAAACAGCTTCAAGCTGTCCTTTTTCAACTGATAAGTCAATTAATGATTTAGCGTATCTTGATGCAACTATCATGATTAGTTAAGGTTTACGTCTTTCATTAAGTTGTTTACTAATGCTTTTTGTTTTTCATCGCTCGATAATTCGCTGCGTAAAATTTTCTCAGCAATTTCAATAGATAAAGTAGCCACCTGATTTTTTAATTCAGCCACTGCAGCATTTTTTTCGTTAATAATTTGCTCACGAGCAGATGACATAATACGATCAGCTTCGGCTTGAGATTTAGATTTTGCTTCTGCAATAATAGCGTCTTTTGTTTCACGCGCATCTTTTAATAAGTTATCGCGCTCTGCACGAGCATCAGCTAAAATCTTTTCGTTATTAGATTTTAACTCACGCATATCTTTCAAGGCACTTTCAGCTTTTGCTAAAGCATCTTCAATTCCTTGCTCACGCGTTTTGATAGCGTTTAAAATCGGTTTCCAAGCAAATTTGCCTAAAAGAACTAATAATAAAATAAAAGTAAGAGTTGTCCAGAATATTAAACCTATTCCCGGCTCTATTAAACTTCCTAAAATAAACAGACTCATGGTTTTTTGTTTTTAAGTTATCTTTTGCTCTCGATTTCGCTTGTGTTATAAAATGAGCGAGAGTTAATTTTATTTCTTTGATCAATTAATAAAATAAACCAAAGCCATTACCAACCGTAATAGCTTTGGTAAATTGACTATTTACACATTAAAGAAACAACTACACCGAATAATGCAACACCTTCTACA
>JBKJPW010000157.1:0-17365 GCA_046594225.1 Bacteroidia bacterium | reverse complement strand
CGTTTCTTTAATAATATGGAGTATCAACTTGCAGAATCTGCAAGCATAGATATCTACTTTTTACAAGAAAACAAGACGCAAGGCAAGGGGTTTATGCTAGTGTACGTTTATTATTTTAGTACATCTCTGCAAGGTGAAATAAAACTACTGACATTAGAGAATTTAAAATATGCATTTCCTAACAACCACAAGTTTCATGATGCTTTAGACCAATATTATCAAAATGGTATTAATTTGTCTGAATATGATACATTTCATAAAATGTTTAAGGTCAATCATCTTTATCAAATGTCAGAAAGTAATTAATTTAAACAGGTAAAGTGGCGTTCCTCAGCAGGTGCAAGCAACAAACCGCGCCAAACCAAAATAGCCCTTGCTTTTAACTATGTCTTTTCAAGGCATTTAGCAAAAGCTATTTTGCCTTCCTATCGTCAGGCTTTGGGTTTGTCACGTTTTTTGCTCGTTGCACAGTGCTTTCGTCACGGTAGCCTCCTTTGTCCTTCTAGCAGCTTTATTCATTCCGCTCCATTGCACCCGTTACATCCGCGTTGCTACTTACACTGGGTTCCATTTCACTTCATTCATTTCAGCAGCTTTCAGTACACCGGCTACCAACTTTTCAGCTCGCCTGCATAGTCGTTCGGGCTGCGTTCAATGGGCGCTTATTTTTTTCTGCCCAATTGCCTTTCTAAAAAATAAACTAATCCATTGCCCTTGTGTTGCTATCGTGTGGCATAAATTAAGGAGTCCCGATAACTATCGGGAAATTTATTATTTTGCCACACTTGCAACATAGTTTGCATCCGCTTTTGTCGTCCCTCCGCAAGCTCCCATGCTGCACACCCTCTCTCCACTCGCAGGTGGCTCGCCGCACAACGGATTGCAAACCAGTCATTCATTCGGTTCAGTTTAGGCTACCGCCTACTGAAACCTCTCTCATTCCTTTTTTGCAACCGTTCCCAACCACACGCCGCGGGCGCTTTTCCCATATAATTACAATATAAAATTCATCTTAAAAAGAAGTATCTCTAATTTGATAGTTATTTTATAAACGTTAAATTTCCTATTACTTAAATTGATAATAATGGATAATCAAACAGTAACAAGAAAACAACTATATGATTTAGTTTGGTCACTACCCTTTACTAAATTAGCAAAAACGTATGCAATATCTGACGTAGGCTTAAGAAAAATTTGCGTAAAAATGGAAATACCATTACCAAAATCAGGGCATTGGGAAAAAGTAAGGTTTAACAAACCTGTTGAAAAAATTGAACTCTCTAATACTTATACTGGTCCAAACGAAGTCATCTTGTCTACACGAACAGAGGGTAGTAATATTGCGAATGAAATAAAATCTCCTCTTATAAAATTAGAAGAAGAAATAATAAATCAAGAAGCTGCCGAATTAATAGTTCATGGGAAATTAGTAAATCCACATCAACTAATAATAACAGCAAAAAAACAATTGACAGAAAAAAGAAAATATGGGACAAAAGGAAATTTGGCTAATACTATGGGTAATGGGATTTCAATAACAGTTGCAGATCATAACGTGAATAGAGCGTTAAGGTTCATGGATACATTTATTAAGATCATCAGAAAACGTGGGCATCAAATACTAATCAAAAATAATTGCACATATATTGTAATTCAAACAGCAGAAATTGAAATTAATCTTCGAGAAAAATTAAAAAAAACGCCTCCAAACAGTCCATATGGTCACCCTAATTATGGTTACCTAGCAACAAATATCTTAACATTTAATGCAAAAATTGATTGGAATAATGTTCAATGGCAAGATGGTAAAATAATACTAGAAAAACAGCTTCCTAAAATTATTGCAAAATTAGAATTGACAGGAGAAACATTAGAAAAAGAATCCATTGAACGGGCAATTCGTAATGAAGAAGCAGAAAAGAATCGTCGTATTGAAGAACAGAAACAAAAACATAAGGAGAATGAACTTATAAGCTTTAAAAAAATGCTTCAAAATTCAAAGCAATGGCAGGAGGCTAAAATCCTTAGAAATTATCTCGATGATATTGAGATGAAGGCAAAAGCAAATTGTAGTTTATCGGATGAATTAAAAAATTGGATTCAATGGGGAAGAAATAAAGCAGATTGGTATGACCCTCAAACTTCATCCCCTGATGATTTATTAAATGAAGTAGATAAGGATAATCTGAATGGCATTAATAAAAAGAGTTTTTATTATTAGTAGTGAATATACTTATGTTACTATTCTCTATTTCAAAATAAAAAAAGAAAAGTAAGGTAAGGCTGCCACTTTCAGCTTTCAAGGTCAAGCCCTCCGGGTTTTGCAAAAATAATCTCCATCCGCCAGCTGGCGGATAGTATTTTTTTTGTCAAAAATCTTGACAGCCTCCGTGTCTAGCCTTTAAAAACTTACTTTCTTTTTTCATTTTTTTTGCCCGGCTTTTTGTCGGGTATTTTTTTGGTTTTTTCTTTGTTTTCAAATCATCAAAAAAGCACAATGCAAAAAATGGATAAAGGAGCTAACCTTTAAAAACTATTTTATGCTTAAAACAAAAATCAAAACGCACAAACAAGGTAGAGTGTACAATCAACCGCATTTTTTTATTTTAAACAAAGGCTTAAATTCTGGTAAACCATTCAAACATTATGTTTGTAATTCGTTTGTATTCTTAGCAGATACAGATGATGAAAAAGAATTTCATTTTCACCTACTAATGGGCTGCTGGGAGCTTCGTTTGTTCCGTCCATATCTCAAAGGCACAGCAATTGAATTTGTGCGCTTAAATGATGTTGTTGATGTTTTGCAGGAAACTGTAAACTCAATTAACACAGGCAACCGCTCATTTTATGATGTGCAAAAATCTTTAGTTCAAATTGATGCTTTGCAAATCAACTTACATGCTCAATTAAACTATCTCATGCAGCTGCGCAAATCTTTATTTCATAAATATTTAAAATCGTAAAGTCATAAAAAAAGGCCGCCTATTGGGCAGCCTTTACTAGAGATTTTAAAGACAGATTATTTTTTGAACTTCATAACCAACCACTTCAACAACAAAGACACGCAGAAACTAACCACCGCACCAAGTGAGGCAAGGATAACTGTTTTTAATATATCGGATGAACCAACGTTCACTGCTACGGTTAAGGCCGTTCCAGAAACAGTACCCAGGATAGTTCCGCTTTCTATGTTATGAGGTGTTGACATGGTTACTAGACAATTAGAAATCTTATACTAAACCCGAATCGGCTTTAGTTAATTTAGAACCACAACGCTCGTGAACATTCACGTCGATGTCGCTGATTTTGCCTGAATCCGCTTTAGTCATTTTGGCGCTGACCCAAATTTCTTGCGTTAACTCAGAGTTATAACCAGCATCTGCTTTGGTTAATTTTGAACCATTGCACGTAACAGTCAAAATGATTTTACTACCGCAAGGATCATCTTGATTTTCGTGATTTTGGGCTTTGACATTTTGTGTATTAGCAGCATTTTTATTGTTGCAGGGTACTACTTGTAACTCAACGATTGTTTGAGTGTTTTCGATTTGATTTTTTTCTTCAGTCATTTTGATAATGATTTTAATGATTAATACTCAGTTGCTTTGTTCTCTGCTTCCTTCGGTTAATGTTACCGCTTGGCTTACCGCAGTCGCTACGCTACCTGCCACAATAAAGTAACCGCCTAATGTTACTAGAGCGACAGGAATAGATACTGGCGCGGCCACTAGTACGCCACCTGCGGCGGCTAGTATTAGACCTACATTTCTTAGGATTTTAAAGAACTTTGGTGTTGGTGATGTGAATCTGTCAATGATTTTCATTGCTTTGATTTTTTAAATGATTAATATTTTTTTTGGTTTAAAAGCCCTGCGCATAAATGCCTAGGGCTTTTGGATTTAGGATACCTCAACAATGCTCAACGCATTGTACGCACCATTTTTCAGAGAGTACTGCACAGTATTTACCATTTGGAAAAACTCAATTTGTAAAATAAATAAGTTTGTCCCGGCACCCACGGCCGCTGCTGTTGGAGTTAAAATAACGTTTGACGATGCAGCATTTAGAGGTAGATTTACCACGTTTGAATACTTTACATCTGAAACATTATTCACGAAATCCACTTTAGCCCAAGCGCCTTTGATACTGCAATGTGTTGCACCGGCTGGAAAAGCAATGTCATTTGCCGGAGCAAGTCCGTTAATGGTAATTACTCCTGTTGCAGGTGTTACAGTAAAAGGCTTAAACAATATGCTGCCTAAAATGGCACTGTCGTTGAAGTTAAAGCCTTTCAACAATGCTTTTGCTGATGGCAATACAATTGCCACTCCAACAGTTCTCTTGCCTCTAACAGACGTAGCGTCAAGATTTTTAACAATAGTCATAACCTTAGTTAATCTTGACGTGATTCGATTGTCGGCAGCTGTCATAAGCAGTGGTCGTAACGCACTTCTTAAAAGCTTTCCCGAACTTGCAGAGGATCCAAATTCGACACCGTTTTCACGGGTTCTAATAAACGCTGGATCGTTAGCTATACGACTTGCATCGATACCGCCTTTTTCGCGCGCAAGTTCACCGTCTTGTGTTTTGTAAAAAGTAATATCTCCGATAGTACCTTTTAATTTTATAATTCCTTTTTGCCTTGCCATTTCTTTAATTTTTAGATTGTTTTACATCTTGTCAACTGCTGCGCAGTCAGTTTTCAAAATGGTCAAACTTCATTCATATCGCGAATAGAATTTGTTTGACAATACAAAAGTATATCAAGTAAAAAGCATTATAATCAATGATGATGCGATTGCATCGCATCACTATATTTTGAATTACTTTGAATGCTTTTTAGGTAGTTTGCGTATAGATAACCCATAGCATAGCTATAGATAAAGTATGAGTGAATGAAAATTAAAGTAGTAGGGCGTTATGAGAGGAAAAAATGAAATGTTTACCCTATGTTTACCCCTAAAATTAAAAAAGCCTGTAATCTATTGATTTACAGGCTTTTTAGTTGTTTAATCGTGACCCCGATTGGATTCGAACCAATGGCCCACAGCTTAGAAGGCTGTTGCTCTATCCAGCTGAGCTACGGGACCAATCATAATTTTATTCCCGATAAGTTACTCTATCCTCCCGATAGCTATCGGGAGAGCTACGGGACCAGTTTATTAGCATTACCTAATAATTTGGAATGCGAATTTACTACTTTTTTTTAATCTATCAATCTACTTTGTAAAATACTATGTTTATTGTAATATTTTGGTATTTTTAGGACTTTATAGCTCGTGACTAAACTATCAGTTATTATTGTAAACTACAATGTAAAGCACTTTATTGAACAGTGCTTATTTTCTGTGCTTAAAGCTTCAGAGAATATTGCCTGTGAGGTATTTGTGGTGGATAATAACTCTGTAGATGGCTCTGTGACTCTTATAAAGGAAAAATTCCCTCAAGTTAATTTAATTGTCAATAAAACTAATACTGGCTTTTCAGTAGCCAATAATCAAGCAATTAGGCTCGCCAAAGGAGAGTATGTGTTACTATTGAACCCAGATACTGTAGTTCAAGAAGATACATTTACTAAAATATTGGCTTTTATGGATGCTCATCCCGAAGCTGGAGGCTTAGGAGTAAAAATGCTTGACGGTCAAGGGAATTTTGCTCCAGAGTCTAAACGAGGTCTGCCGACTCCTTCAGTAGCTTTTTATAAAATGTTTGGTTTTTCCCGTTTTTTCCCAAAATCAAAACGATTTGGTAAATATCATTTATCTTACTTACCAGAAGATCAAATTTGTGAAATTGATGTCATAAGCGGCGCATTTATGCTCATGCGAAAGTCGGTTTTGGATAAAATTGGTATGTTGGATGAGACTTTTTTTATGTACGGAGAGGATATCGATTTGTCGTACCGAATTAGTAAAGCAGGATACAAAAACTATTATTTTCCTGAAACACAAATTATTCATTATAAAGGAGAAAGTACTAAGCGAAGCAGTTTAAATTATGTGGTTATATTTTATAAAGCCATGGCTATTTTCTCTAAAAAACATTTTAGTGGTTCTAATGCTTTTTGGTTTAATGCTTTGATTCACATAGCTATTTTCTTAAAGGCAGGTTTAGCATTATTGTCAAGATTTTTAAAAGCCTTCACGGTTCCTATTTTAGATTTCAGTGTGATTACTTTTGGCTTGTTTGCTATTAAAAATATTTATCAGCAAAATACTGGAATAGATGGAGATATTTATTCGGAAAAATTATTAAGTGTTGCTTTTCCTATATATGCAGTTGCTTGGATTATCATGGTTTACTTTAATGGCGGATATGATAAGCCTGTAAAATTGCTAAAAATTATTCGCGGTGTATTAGTTGGTTCTGTATTTATCTTAATGGGCTACTCTTTATTACCTGAATATTTAAGATTTTCGAGAGCGTTGATTTTATTAGGAACTGGCTGGGCTATGTTATGTTTTATACTAACACGTTTGTTATTTCACTTTATAAAATTGAAATCATATAGTTTAAGTAGTGCTAAAACAAAACGTATTGCTATTATAGGAGAAGAAGAAGAGTTTAATCGTGTATCCGCTTTATTAAAAGAAACACATGCTAATCCAGGTTTTGTTGGTTTTGTGAGTGCCGAAATTAATGGAGTACATAACCCATTTTATATCGGAAAAATTAATCAGATTGATGAGATTATAAAAGTGCATGAGATTAATGAGATTATTTTTTGTGCTAAAGACATCAGCTCACAATTTATTATTAATAATATGCTTACGCTAGTATCAAGTGGTGTTGATTTTAAAATCGCTCCTCCTGAAAGCTTATCTATTATTGGTAGTAATAATGTTGATACAGCGGGAGATTTATACATGATTGATGTAAATAGTATTTCCAAATCAAATAATAAACGAAATAAACGTTTATTGGATATTGGAGTTAGTGTTTTAGCTATTGTATTTAGTCCTGTTTTATTATTTATTCAAGAAAATAAATCGAACTACCTTTTAAATTCTTTAAATGTGCTGCTTGGTTTTTATTCGTGGGTTGGTTATGGTAAAATCACTGATAAATCATTACCTGAAATTAAACGATCTGTGTTGTCGCCCGCTATGTTATTAAACACGGATGTAGATAATGATAAAATGAAGTTAGCTAACTTGCGTTACGCTAAAGATTACCGTATTGAGAAAGATATTGTGTTAATTTGGAAATGTAGAAAAAAATTAGGCAATTAGGCCATAATTTAAAACCCTAAAACGTTTCTTACTTGTTTTAATTTTTCTTGAGCTATTTTTCTTGCTTTTGCTTCTCCTACTTGTAATTCTTTTTCAAGTAAATCAGGATTACTCATGAGTTCATTATAACGGTTTCTTGGCTTTTCAAATTTTGATATAATTAATTCGTATAACGCTACTTTAGCATGTCCATAACCATACCCACCTTTATTGAAATTAACACGCATTTCAGCAATCTGTTTGCTATCAGCTAATAAGCTATATAGTTTAAAGACGTTGCAGGTGTCAGGATTTTTAGGTTCTTCTAAAGGTGTTGCATCAGTCACAATCGTTTTTATAACTTTCAATAACTCTTTTTCTGGTAAAAATATATTGATAAAGTTATTGTACGACTTACTCATTTTTTGTCCATCAGTTCCAGGAACAATCATTACTTGTTCATCTATCTTTACTTGTGGTAATACAAATACGTCTTGATTATATTGCGTATTAAATTTATGTGCAATATCTCTGGCAATTTCAAGATGTTGTACCTGATCTTTTCCTACAGGTACAAATTCAGCACTGTATAAAATAATATCAGCAGCCATTAATATTGGATAGGTAAATAACCCTGAATTTACATCACTTAATCTATCTGCTTTATCTTTAAATGAATGTGAATTGGCTAACATTGGATATGGCGCAAAACAATTCAAATACCATGTCAATTCGCAAACTTCTGGAATACGGCTTTGACGATACAGCATATTTTTTTCTGTATCAAAATTAAATGCTAACCATGTTGCTGCTACTGAATTAACACTGTCTATTCGAGCAGCTGCATCTTTCTGTGAAATAAGAGAATGTAAATCTGCAATGAAAAAAAGAGATTCATTACCTGGTTTTTTGCTAAGTTCTAGTGCTGGTAATATTGCACCCAATATATTCCCTAAGTGTGGAGTATTGTTACTTGTTATTCCTGTAAGGATGCGTGACATGACTAGATATGAGTTATAAGTTATGAATTATGAGATGTGAATTCTACATTTACAATTGTAAAATTTTTCTCTTACCAAACAATCAATTAAATTCCTTTTATAATTCCATCAGTTGAAGATCGTATAAACTCAACTATTTGTTTTCGTATTGGAGTGTCAGCAATTTCTTGCTCTACTAATTCTAATGCTTTAGTTGTGTTATGGCCTCTCACAAAAATTAAACGATAGATGTCTTCTATTTGATTAATGGTTTCTTTATCAAAACCTCTGCGAGATAATCCAACAGAGTTAACACCAATATATTGTAAAGGTTCGCGTGCCACACGGATAAATGGTGGTACATTTTTTCGAACCTTTGATGTGCCTGCTAAAAATGAATGTGTGCCAACTACTACAAATTGTTGCACTGCTACATAACCTTCTAAAATCGAAAAATCTTCAATCGTTACATGACCTGCTAAACCAACATAATTAGCTAAAATAACATTATTGCCAATAATACAATCATGTGCTACATGGGCATAAGCCATTATCATACAATTATTACCAATAGAAGTTGTCATTCTATCAGCTGTACCTTTATGAACAGTAACGTATTCTCTAATAATGGTATTGTTACCAATTATTGTTTTTGCTTTTTCTCCTTTGTATTTTAAATCCTGAGATACAATTCCTATTAATGCTCCTGGAAAAATTTGACAATCACAACCGATTGTTGTGTCAGGATAAATAACGGCATTAGGATGAATATAAGTATTATCACCAATTTCAACGTCTTCGTAGATAGTTGCAAATGGTTCTATAGTAACATTGTTTCCTATTTTGGCTTTCGGACTAACGTTTGCAAGAGGAGAAATCATAAACTACTTTTTAATATTATGCTAATTGTGCTTCTGTTGTTTTTACTTCGTTGCCTTTTACTTTAACAATTTGCGCCATCATCTCACCTTCCATTACTGGTTTATTGTTAACATAGGCTGTGCCTCTCATGTGGCAAATACCACGACGAATAGGAGTTACCAAGTGTAAACTAAAAACAAGCGTATCACCCGGAATAACTTTTTGTTTAAACTTAACGTTATCAATTTTGATAAAGTAAGTTAAATAATTTTCAGGATCCGGAACTGTTTTTAAAACTAACACACCGCCACATTGTGCCATCGCTTCAATAATTAAAACACCTGGCATTACTGGGTTATCAGGAAAATGGCCTTTGAAAAACTCTTCGTTCATAGTCACATTTTTCACGCCAATCACATGTTTATCAGAAAGCTCCATAATCTTGTCAACTAATAACATTGGCTGACGGTGAGGTAATAATTTACTTATATCCATGATATTTAAAACCGGAGGTTTGTTCATATCAATTTTTGGGTAATCTCTTTCTGCTTTCTGAATTTTAGCTAGTGCTTTTAATTTTTTTGCAAAATCAACATTACCAGCATGTCCTGGACGGGCAGCTAATACATGTATTTTCATTGGCTTACCAACCAACGCTAAATCGCCAACAATGTCTAACAATTTATGGCGAGCAGGTTCGTTAAAAAAACGAAGTTTGGTATTGTTTAATACACCGCGTCCCTTTACTTCAACATCCGGTTTATTAAATACTTTACGTAAATGATCTAATTTATCTTTTGGTAATTCGCTATCAACTAAAACAATAGCGTTATCCATATCCCCACCTTTAATTAAGTTGTGCGCTAATAAAGTTTCTAATTCTCTTAAGAATACAAAGGTACGACAAGGAGCAATTTCTGTTTTGAACTGTTCAATATTATACATCGACGCGTGCTGTGTCCCTAATACTTCACTACCGTAATCTACCATTACAGTTATTCTAAATTCATCTTGAGGAACGGCTAGCATTTCTACTTTTTTGATTGGATCTTCATAAGTTAAGTTTTCTGTTAACTCATAGTAATCGCGAAATGCTTCTTGTTCAACTAGTCCCGCTGTCTCCAATACTTCAATAAAGTTTAGAGAGCTTCCATCCATAATAGGCATTTCTGGACCAGTAACTTGAATCAAACAGTTGTCAATTCCCATACCTACCAACGCAGCAAGTACATGTTCGGTTGTGTGCACACGTGCTCCGTTTTGTTCTAAAGTTGTGCCACGAGAAGTATCTACTACTAAATCACAATCAGCATCAATGGTTGGTTGTCCTTCAACATCCATTCTTTGAAATTTGTACCAGTGGTTTTCAGGTGCTGGATTAAACGTTAATGTTACTGGAGCTCCAGTATGCAAACCTTTTCCAGTAATGGAAACTGCTTTGTCAATCGTTCTTTGTTTATCGCTCATATTCTTAGTTAGTCAATTAGCCAATTCGATAATTAGTTAATTGCGTTTTAGTTTAATTTAGTGTTTTTATAATAATTGTCACATTGACTCATAGTCGAATTATCAAATTATTTTAGTTTTTTTTCAATGTCTTTAATTCTATCATTCAATTTTGGTAAGCTTCTAAAAAGCACATAGCTTCTTCTGAAATCTCCTAATGGAAAAGATGGCGAACCTTGTACAATTTCATTTTCTTTTTCAATAGAAGAACCAACTCCCGCTTGTCCTGCAATTTTAACGCCGTCGGCAATTTTAATGTGACCTACAATCCCCACTTGTGCGGCAATCATCACATTTTTGCCAACTTTAGTTGAGCCTGCAACGCCTGATAAACCAGCAATTACTGTATTCTCACCAACTTCAACATTATGCGCAATTTGCACTAAGTTGTCTAGTTTAACACCTTTGCGTAAAATAGTAGAACCTAAAGTTGCCCTGTCAATTGAGCAATTAGAACCAATTTCAATGTTATCTTCAATTACTACATTGCCAATTTGAGGAACCTTAGCAAACTCTTTTCCATCTTGTGGCGCAAAGCCAAAACCATCGCTACCAATAACGGTACTTGAATGCACAACCACATTATTTCCAATTTTACATTCATGATATACTTTTACGCCTGAAAATAAAGTTGTATTGTCGCCAATAGTACAATTATCTCCAATATATACATGAGGATAAATTTTGGTATTATTGCCAATTTTCACATTATTGCCAATGTATGCAAAGGCTCCAATGTAGCAATCTGTACCATAAGTTGACTTTTCTCCAACAAATGAAGGTTGTTCGATGCCAGTTTTATTACCCTTAAACTGATTGTACATTTCTAACAAAGTAGCAAAACTTGCGTAAGAATCTTCTACACGAATTAGTGTACAACCTGCTTTTACAGGTTTTTCAAGAGCAAGGGTTTTGTTAACGATAACAACGCTTGCATTTGTTTCGTAAATGTAATTAGTATATTTAGGGTTCGCTAAAAAAGATAAAGTGCCGGCAACACCTTCTTCAATTTTTGAAAGGTTAGACACTGTTGTGTTTTCATTCCCTTCTACTGTTCCGCCTAATAAGGCTGCTATTTGAGCTGCAGAAAATTCCATCATCCAAATATAGAGTTTTTCTACAAAAAATCAATAGAATAGAGGCTTTAAATTTTAAAGACTTTGGGTGTATTTTTCATCAAATTCCTTGATAATTAAATCATGTTTTCGGATAGAAGCTTTTAGCCATTCAATATAAATATCACGCTTCTCTTCCTCTGTCAATCCATATTTTGGCACTTCTTTTCGAATTTTGGAACTTAAATGATACATGCATAATGCTGCGCAAACACTGATATTAAAGCTTTCGGTAAAGCCATACATGGGTAATTTTACAAATTCGTCTGCCATATCTTCTACATCCTGTGTAATGCCAGTTAATTCGGTGCCAAACACTAATGCAAAGGGTTTTGAAACATCCAATTCATCTAAAGAAACACTGTTTTTATGAAGTGAGGTTGCCACAATTTTGTAGCCTTGCGCCTTTAAATCAGATAAACAAGTTTGCGTATTATTGTCGTGTTTTTGGTAACGATTGAGCGTTAGCCATTGCGTAGAGCCCATCGACACATCTTCACTGATTTTATATTTGTTTCTGTTTTCAATAAAATTGGTAGTTTGAATCCCAAAGATATCAGCACTTCGTAATACTGCACTAAAGTTGTGAGTTTGGTAAACATCTTCCAAAACTAGCTGCATGTGATTGGTTCTTTCCTTCAAAACATCATGCAAACGCCCTCTACGGCGTTCACTCACAAAGTCCTCTAAATACTCGGTTAAGGCTTTTTTATAAGCTAAATCAAACATTTTGCAAAGATAGGTTTTAGAAGTTCAAAATTCAAAATTTAAAATCCAAAAGAAGCAACTCATAGCTCAAAACTCATCATTTATGACTATTTATGCGTACATTTGCAAAAAAATACAATAAATGAGTAGAGATAGTTCAGGGCCTAGAAAAACGTTTTCAAAAGGAGGCTCATCAGATTTTAATAAAAGAAAATCTTTTTCAAGTTCCGAAAAACCAAAACGTCCTCGTACTTCAGGAGATTCTTCTGAGAAGCGTTCTTACACTAAAAAAGAAGATAGTTCCGAAAGACCACGTAAAAGTTTTGGAGATTCTGAAAAATCATTTTCAGGAGAGAAAAGAGCTTACGGTAAACGTCAAGATGGAAGTTTTAAATCTAAATCAAGCGGTGGCTTTGGTGGTGGAGAAAAACGTTCATATACAAAAAGAGATGATAGCGACGGGCCACGTAAAAATTTTGGAGATGGCGAAAGAAAACCATTTGTAAAACGTGAAGATGGTAAATATGAAAGTGCTGGTCCACGTAAGAGTTATGGAGATAGAGACGGAGAAAAACGTTCATATACAAAAAGAGAAGATAGCGATAGACCTCGTAAAAGTTTTGGAGATGGGGAAAGAAAACCATTTGTAAAACGCGAAGATGGAAAGTATGAAAGTGCTGGTCCTCGCAAGAGTTACGGCGATGGTGAAAAACGTTCGTATACGAAAAGAGAAGATAGTGACAGACCACGAAGAAGTTTTGGAGATGGTGAAAGAAAACCATTTGTAAAACGAGAAGGTGGAGATAGCGATAGGCCAAGAAAATCTTATGGCGACGGAGAAAAGCGTTCATATGAAAAAAGAGATGATGGAGAAAAACGTTCTTATACAAAACGTGAAGATTCTGGCAAAGCAAGTAAGAGTTTTGAAAGAAGAGATTTTGATAAACCTTACGAACCAAAATTATCTAAAACAGAACGTGTTGTAGAAAAATCTAAAAAAGCTGGGCCATCAAAAACTTCTGATCAAAAAGGGGTAGGTGATGACGCTGTGCGTTTAAATCGTTATGTAGCTAATGCTGGTATTTGTTCTCGTAGAGAAGCTGACGTTTTAATTGCAACTGGTGTAGTAACAGTTAATGGAAAAATTGTAACTGAAATGGGTTACAAAGTAAATCCAACAGACGTTGTTACTTATGGTGGCGTGCCTATTAAAAATGAAGTTAAAAAATATTTATTATTGAACAAGCCAAAGGATTATATCACAACAATGGACGATCCCGAAGAGCGTAAAACAGTAATGGAATTAATTCGTAAAGCTTGTAAGGAGCGTTTATATCCTGTTGGAAGATTAGATAGAAATACGACTGGTGTTTTATTATTTACAAATGACGGTGATTTAACGGCTAAGTTAACACATCCAAAATTTAATGTACGTAAAGTATATCACGTGATTTTAGATAAGCGTATTACCTCTGAAGATTTTAAAACTTTATCAGAAGGTGTTGAATTGGCTGATGGACCAATTAAACCAGATGCAATTGAATATGTTGGCGAAGGAAAATCTGAATTAGGAGTAGAGATTCATAGCGGACGTAACCGTATTGTTCGTCGTTTATTCGAACATTTAGGTTATGAGGTGATGAAATTGGATAGAGTAGCGTTTGCTGGTTTAACTAAAAAAGATTTACCAAGAGGTAAGCATAGGTTCTTAACTCCAAAGGAGATTGATTTCTTGAAAATGTTAGGATAAGAGACTCAAAAGACTTTTTGACTAAAGAGATAAAAGAGATACATTAGTTTGTGTCTCTTTTTTTTATATTTATATTCAAATTGACAACCTCTATTTTCTCTGCGAAAAAACTCAGCGATCTCTGCGGTTAAAAAATAATAAACTCATGAATAAATTATACTACCTCTCAACTTGTGACACTTGCAAACGAATTATTTCTGATTTAGAATTGAAAGAAAAGAAATTTGTATTTCAGGATATTAAAACTGAAAAAATTACGACTACTCAATTAGAAGAAATGAAAAAAGTAGTTGGTAGTTATGAAGCTTTATTTAGCCGAATTGCTCGTAAATACAAAGAATTGGGACTTTCCACTAAAGAACTAACAGAAACGGATTATAAAAATTATATTTTAGAAGAGTACACATTTTTAAAACGTCCTGTGATTTTTATTGGTAATAAGGTGTTTGTAGGAAATACGAAAGCAGTGATTGCAGAAGCAAAAATGGAATTAGAAAAGTAAATTTATAAGTGTTTTTGTTTTTTCTTCGTTATTCATAGATGCAATCAATAATTTTCTATTTTCTATTTCTTGTATAGTAAATTCTTTTGAAACTAGTTGATTGATGGAGTTCATGTACTCTTTTGAACTATTAGCAATTACACAAGCTTCGTTTAATTTAGTCCCCACTAACATATTAGAATTTGCAATGACAAATCTTCCTGAATACAAGACGTTTAATAATTTTAATTTTAGTCCGGTAGCTTGCTCAGTATACAAACAATGAATGTGAGCATCTTCAATCAAAGACTGCATTTCTTGTTCCGAACAATTTTGTTTTAATGTAATATGTGAATGTTTTTTAATTGCTTCTGCCAAATGTATTGGTGGATTTAAACCAGCGATAATAACAGGATATGATAATTTTGAAAACACATTTTCAATTAACCATAATGCAGCATTGTAATTTTCGGAAATAGATAAATTACCGTGATATAAAATATAATTTCCTATGCCTGGTTTACACTGTAATTCGTCAAAGCCATGAAAGCTTGGCAAATAAATACTTTGCGTAGTAGGGTAGGTTTTTTTAAAATAGGATAAGTCAGATTCAGATACTGATAAAATACAATCTGCATAGGTGATTTGCTTCTCGAAACGTTTTAATTTAAAGGCTTCTATTTTTAGATAGATTCTTTTAAAAAATGATTTTTCTCCTTTTGCTAATTCCAAAAAATACTCGTGCTCAATATTGCTGTGTCTGAATAGTTTTTTTCTATCTTTTAAATTAGCATCATTCAACAAATAACATGTATGCAATACTTCAAATAAAATGGGGTAATTATCTTTTAGTAAATTATGTTTTAGCTCAATATTAACTCTTGATTTTACATTATAAGGTAATAGTGATAATTGATTTATGAAAGAAGTCTTACGTTTATAATAATATACCGTCTCGCATAACTTCTCTAATTCAATAGGTCTTGTTCTATCGCCATACTCAAAGCAATGTAAAATAATTTTAATTCCTTGCTGATGTAAACATCTTATTTTATGAAATACATCAATAGCACCACCATAATTTGCAGGATAAGGAATATCAAACGAAATAATATGTAAATAACTTTGCACTAAAACAAAGATAATAGAATCTAGCTACTCAAACACAAAACCATTTGAAATAATGCCGGCATTAAAGTTGGCAATAAATGTTCCGTTTGGTTTATATATTTCTACTTTTGATTTTTGAACATAATCAATAGCATCTGCTACATAAATACTATAATCTTTAGGGTTAATGCCCAAACCATAATATATTTTTAAACCCTGATTAATTAAAGGGTTTGTAGGAATCGAATTTGTAGAAATTGGAAACTGATACACACCATTATTTAAATAATACAACGTGTCGCGAGTTTTATTAATACGTAATTTGTAAGGACTATTACCAGAGCTAAAATTTAAATTTTGTTCAATTTGTAAATTAACAGGGTCAATTCGAATCAACTTACCTACTTGCCCAGATGTTGAATTGCCGCTTGTTAGCACCCATATTTTTGCGTTTTTATCAATTGTAATGCTCGAAGCTCCTTTACCAATGTTTATACTATCCGTAATAACGTCTGTTGATGTATTTATGACATAACAATAATCAGAATTACTACTCGTAATAAATGCTTTGTTGTAAATCATTACCATTTCTTCGGTTCCTAGCTGACAAGGGATTGAAGAAATAATTGAATTTGAATTTAAATCTACAATACTAATGGCATTAGCATATAAATCGCTCACATACGCTTTATTAAAAGTAATGGGTAATAAATAACGAGGAGAATTAAATCCACTAATAGTAGCTGTTTTTATAAAATCAGAAGTATTAACTACTGTAATACTATTTGAATTATTGTTTACAATATAGTAGTTGTTGTTATACTTGGTAACACTTTGTACAATATTCCCTAAATAAGAATTATTTTGCTGATAGTAGTAATCTTCTAGAACTGAATTACTATTTGGGTCGTATATTGAAACAGAGCCGTGACCTGATTGAAATGGACCCTCATTGATTACTAATACAGCATTACCTGAATTTACTTTAACAGATGCATTTACGGGATCTTGAGGCTTATCTTTTACGCAAGAACAAATTATAAAAAGTATGAATATAATATAATAAATTTTCATTTGTAGTAGCTTAACTTCATGACTTATAATTTAATAAATTTTATTTTTTTAGTTGAAATACCATTTGATAGATTCAAGAAATAAATTCCAGCATCTAATTTTTCAGTTTCAAGTTGTAACTGATGAGGCCCTACATTATTTTTTACTTCATCAGAAAAAATTACCTGTTTACCCGAAATATCATATACGGCAATATTTAATTCTGATTCCGAAATGGTTGAATAATTAATGTTTAAATGTTGATTAGTTGGATTTGGAAAAATCGTAACATTAACAATATTTTCTAACTCTTCAATACTTACATTATTGGTTGTAGTGAAATGATCGATACTAAAATAACCCGGTGTTTTCATTTTCCCACTTATGGTAACATCACTTGATTTTAATATTAATTGTAAACTATCTACAAAACCAAGTGATATACAATTTAGGTATCTCCAATCACGAACAATATAATCGTTTGCAGTTCCTGCAGGCCTATAGTCAGCCAGATATATTTCTACTGTATTCGGATTTAGATTCCCATCCTTGTATCCATACACAACTAGTTTATACCAATCAGGGTAAGC
>JBKJPW010000006.1:0-3855 GCA_046594225.1 Bacteroidia bacterium | reverse complement strand
AAATAACTTACCCATAAAACCACTTTCATTTCCATCACCAAACAACGTTTGCATTTGCACACCGTCGGTCATCATCATAAAACTTCCTGGTTCGGCAATAACTGCTTCCTGTGGATCCAATTCGATCTCCACACATTGCATTTCTTCTCCAAATAATTTAAAATCTATTTCGTGATTATTCATCGTGTTGTTTTGTTTTGCTCGCAGATTTCGCAGAAAAGCGCAGATAAAAATATGCGTTAATGAGTGAAATTAAGTAAGCGTATTATTTTTTAACTATTCATTATTTTGTTTGGTTGCAGTTGTCAAATAATAAGTGCTGATAAAAATCAGCGTTAATTAGCGAAATCTGCGGAACATTATTTTACACGTTGAATCTAAAATGCATCACATCTCCATCAGCAACTACATATTCCTTGCCTTCCACTTTTAATTTACCAACTTCTTTACAAGCATTTTCAGAACCGTAAGTTATGTAATCATTGTAACTGATTACCTCAGCACGAATAAATCCTTTTTCAAAATCTGTATGAATAACACCAGCTGCTTGAGGAGCGGTCATTCCTTTTTCAATAGTCCAAGCGCGAACTTCTTTTACGCCTGCTGTAAAGTAAGTTTGTAATTGCAATAAGCTATATGCTTGTTTAATTAATTTATTTACACCTGGTTCATCTAATCCCATTTCGCCCAAGAACATTTGTTTTTCTTCGTAAGTTTCCAAAGAAGCGATTTCACTTTCCATAGCAGCTGTAATTACTAATAGTTCAGCGCCTTCGCCTTTTATGGCTTCTTTAACTGCGTCAACATATTTATTACCTGTTTTAGCAGATGCTTCATCTACATTACACACATACATTACTGGCTTGATAGTCAATAAATGTAAATCCTGAATAAATGGCAATTCACTTTCTTCTAGATTGCACGCACGAGCAGATTTACCGCTTTCAAGAGTTTCTTTTAATTTAGAACAAGCTGAATATGTTTTTACAGCTTCCTTATCATTACCTAGTTTACCTGCTTTTTCAAATTTCTTCAACTTAGCTTCAACTGCTTCTAAATCTTTTAACTGTAATTCTGTATCAATAATTTCTTTATCTCTTACCGGATTTACGTTTCCATCCACATGGATGATATTATCATCATCAAAGCAACGTAATACATGCAAAATAGCATTACACTCACGAATATTAGCTAAAAATTTATTCCCTAAACCTTCGCCTTTACTAGCACCTTTTACTAAACCAGCAATATCAACAATTTCAACTGTTGTTGGCAATATAGCCTGAGGTTTTACTAATTCTGATAATTTATTTAAACGTTCATCTGGAACCGTTATTACTCCTACATTTGGTTCAATAGTACAAAACGGAAAGTTTGCCGCTTGTGCCTTTGCATTACTTAAACAATTAAACAAAGTTGATTTTCCTACATTTGGTAAGCCAACAATTCCACATTTTAAAGCCATATTTACAATAGTTTGAAAGTTAAAAAGTTTAGAAAGTTAGAAACTAGCAAACCTTTAACTATTTTATAATTAAATTTAATCTGCAAATATATTAAAATGGATTACTAAGCTTTGCTATAATTAATAGCATTCTGGGGCAGTTTTTAACAATTAGGCTGTTTTTATTGTGCATAAATGCTTTATCCTTTTATTTTTTAACATACTGTTATTATTATTAACATTAACGTTATAAGCCTTAAGCAAATGCTATTTTTGCAGCAAAATCAATACTTATGGCAGATATTCAACAACTTCAAAATCTATCAACTCAAGTTCGTCGCGACATTGTTCGTATGGTTCATGCAGTAGCCTCAGGCCATCCAGGCGGTTCTTTAGGTTGTACAGATTTTTTAGTGGCTCTTTATAACGGTGTTATGAATCATAACCCTAAAAAATTTACAATGGACGGAATCGGAGAGGACTTATTCTTTTTAAGTAATGGTCATATTTCACCAGTATTTTATAGTGTTTTAGCACGTTGTGGCTATTTTCCAGTAGAAGAATTAAAAACATTCCGTAAGCTAAACTCACGTTTACAAGGCCATCCAACTACTCATGACCATTTACCAGGAGTTCGTATTGCTAGTGGTTCATTAGGACAAGGTATGAGTGTAGCCATTGGTGCGGCTTTAACAAAAAAATTAAATAAAGATAATTCTATCATTTACAGCTTACATGGCGATGGCGAGTTACAAGAAGGGCAAATTTGGGAAGCAGCCTTGTATGCCTCTGCTAACAAAGTAGATAATTACATCGCAACGATTGATTACAATGGTCGCCAAATTGATGGAGATGTTGAAAACGTATTATCATTAGGAAACTTAAGAGCAAAATTTGAAGCTTTTGGCTGGCAAGTTATTGAAACTGAAAAAGGTAACGATATGGCTTCTGTGATTGAAGGTTTAGTAAAAGCTAAAACATTTATTGGAAAAGGCAAGCCTATCATGAATATCATGAAAACAGAAATGGGTGCAGGTGTAGATTATATGATGGGAACACATAAATGGCACGGTTCTGCGCCTAATGATGAGCAATTACAAAAAGCGCTTGATCAGTTAATTGGAAACGAAGCGGATTACTAAAATTTAAGATTTGAGAAATAAGATTTTAGATTTAAAGATATTAAAGCAGAATATTAGAACTATTTTTTTTCTAATACTTTTTAGTTCTGCCTTCTTAAATCTTAAATCGCAACCTACAAATCGCATCTTATTTATTTTTGATGATTCCTACAGCATGTATGCGCCGTGGAATAGTAACATCAAAATTGAAGTGGCTAAAAGAATCATGGGAGAGTTTTTAGATAGTTTAAAAACGATTCCCAATTTAGAATTAGCACTTCGTTGTTACGGACATCAAACTTTTATTAAACCAACCAGAGATTGCAAGGATACTAAATTAGAAGTTCCTTTTAATGTAGCTTCTAAATCAGCGCCGTTAATTAAACAACGTATTCAAAAACTAGAACCTTTAGGAACAACACCTATTGCTTATTCCTTAGGAGAAAGTGCTGCTGATTTTACACCATGTAACAATTGCCGAAACATTATTATTTTAATTACAGATGGCATTGAAGAATGTGATGGTGTTCCTTGCGAAGTATCTGCTGCTCTACAAAAAAAGGGAATATTCCTTCGTCCTTTTGTTATTGGTGTTGGCTTAGATGTAAAGTTTGCCGATGTATTTGGTTGCATGGGTAAATTTTATGACGTGAGTAACGAAGCAAATTTTAAAGATGTATTGAATTTAGTATTAACAGAAGCGATATCTCAAACAACAGTGCAAGTTGATTTATTAGACATTACAAAAAAACCAACAGAGACGGATGTGAACATGACGTTTTATGATTCGAATACCAAACAAATTAAATACAATTATTTACATACATTAAATCATAGAGGTAATCCTGATACTTTAGTGTTAAGTCCTAATATTACTTATGATTTAATGGTTCATACGATTCCACCAATTGAGAAAAAAAATATTACAATTCAGCAAGGTAAACACAATGTCATTCCTGTGGATGCACCTCAAGGCTATTTAAAATTAGAGTTAGAAGGAACCTTAAGTAAGTATTTTCCCACAACAGTTATTCGAAAAAAAGGTGAAATGAATACACTTAATATACAAGATTTTGGAAAAACGGATAAATACATTGTTGGAAAATATGATTTAGAAATTTTGACATTGCCTCGCATTAAATTAAATGATGTGGAAATACAACAGAGTACTACTAACACTATTAAAGTACCAACATCTGGTAATGCTTATATTACTAAAGGAGGTATAGGATACGGAAGTGTTTTTGTGGATGACGGAAAAAAAGTAATATGGGTTTGTAATTTAAATAC
>JBKJPW010000099.1:0-18059 GCA_046594225.1 Bacteroidia bacterium | reverse complement strand
CCATGACTAGCAGGCTCGTTACTATTACTATCAGGTAACATAATATTATTAAATTTCCAACGTAATACATTTCCTGGTAAAATATCAATATTATAATTATGACTAGAGCTTAGCATTTCAAATGTATTTACATCCACATTTGGCGACAACGTATCTTTCACCACAATATTTACCGCAGGTCCATTCCCAGTATTTTGAAAACGAATTAAATAGGTTAAATCTGTTTCAGTAGCAGCAATGTCACCGTTAGGTCCAACACCAATAGGACTAACTGTTTTATCGTTAGGGTCGTATGAACCATTTACAGTTCTTGAATAGCAATAGGTATTGTTTGCATAGTTAAAATCAGTTGCATTTGGTTGTGCCCACATGCAACTTGTGAATATACTTCCAAGAGGCGTAGCTACAGGAACTGTGAATTCTACATAAAATCCAAGCGAGCCTCCTAAGTAAGATACATTGTTGAAATTCCAAATAATAGTATCGCCTGACAGAGAATATGAAGCAGGTGAAGCATTGGTAATATTTGCAATAAATGCAGAAGGTAAGGTTGCTTTAAAAACACCCGTGGCAGCAACATTATTTAAGTTATTTAAATAGTAACTCATTCTGCAGACAAAGCCAGGAACAATGCCTTGACTCCAACCAGATACATATAAATCTGGTTGTGTAGAAGAATTAAAACCTACTGATAAATTATTGTTGATGCTATTTTGATTTCCTGAGTTAACGGTTGCATTTAAAGTTGTTGTGCAAGTGGGAAAAACTGGTGTATTGGTTGATGTTAGTAATGTAACTGAATATGTTCCATATGGTAAATTATTTACAGTATAGGTTCCGTTCGTATTTGTATAACCATATCTGTTACCAGGATTTACTAAAACAATAGCATTTTGGTAATTATTATCGCCACTATTTTTAATACAATCACTATTGTTATCTACATATACACTACCATTAATTGTTCCACAGTTTATTCCGATTGAACTTATAGTGTCTTTAATTGTAATACAATTTGCACTTCCATCTGTAATACTCAAAAAATAAATGTTGGATATTACATTTGTAATATCCTGAGTATTTGCACCATTACTCCATAGATAAGTAAAAGGACCAGGGTTAGAACCAGTAATTGTTACATCAATAGCGCCATCACCAGTTTGGTAACAAGTTTCATTATAAGATGTATTTGTAACAGTCGCATTTGGTAGTGTATTATTGGTAGATATTCCAACATTAGTTGTCAAGCCTTGCCAACAGCCCGTAGCGTCCATTACAACTAAAGTATAAACTCCGGCACATGCAGCATATATAGTAGGTGTAGATCCACCGCCTCCAAAAGGAGGTCCTGATGTAGTCCATGTATAAGTGTATCCAGGAGTACCGCCAGTCACGGTAGTATTGATAGATCCGTTGCAACTATTTTGACATGAAGCATTAGTAACTGTTGACGTCATATTAATTGGTGGTGGCGATGTCATTACTAATGATTGAGTTCCTGAGCATCCATTCATATCTGTAATTGTTACATTGTAAAATCCCGCACATAAATTTTGTACCCATGTAAGAGTTGAACCATTGCTCCATGTATAGGTATAAGGAGCAGTCCCTCCCGTTATACTAACAGAGGCAGAGCCATTACACCAATTTGCGCATGTAGGATTAGTTAACGCATTAGTATTTGCAGTCAATTGCGTTGGTTGAGTAATACTTATAGAAATCGAATCTTTAGTTGATGTGGCATCTAAAACATATACGGTGTATTGGCCCGCACAAAGATTTGTAAGATTAGGAGTAACTTGCCCGTTTGTTGCCCAATAGGTGTAAGGCGCCGTTCCACCTGTTGCTGTTACTGATGCATTACCGTTGCATAAACCAAAACAAGTTACATTAGTTATGGTAGAAGTCATACTTATTTGCGAAAAAGCAAATGAACATAATAGAATAAAAGCAAGAGATAATAGTTTTTTCATAGGATGTATTTATACTCCTAATTTAGTCCAAATTTTTATACCTAAACAAGCTATTTAGTGAAAGTCTGTTTTGAATGAGTTAAGGTCATGCTGTCCGCCAGCTGGCGGATAAGTATCTTTAAATTTATAATGAATAAGATTCTTCTTCTTTTTACTTTTTGCAGCCAAAAAGTAAACAAAAAGCTTATGATTTTGTGATAGGCAATTTTCGGATTCCGTTATCACTTCATCCAAAACCCTGGATAAAAACAATCTCATGCACATGCTTGCCCTGCTTTATTTTTAACAGTATTGCTGCACAAAATCATAGCCTAACATTTGGGCTGTTATTATACTAATGTAGATATAAATGCAGTAAAACGGTATGCTACGCGATGTGTAAAAACACCAAATTTTAGTATAAGTTTTGTTTCAGGGCGGGCGGGCTGCCAAAAATGCGAGCAGGCATAGCGGTGCACTTCGAGAACCTCAGTGCCCGAAATTTCAATCGGTGGCTGAGGCTCTCGAAGCCAGCGAGAACGTAAAATCGTAGTTTTCCAAGAGGCGGGCTGGGCATATTTTTGGCTTGTCTTTTTTGGTTAATTTTTTGACTAAGAAAAAAAGTAACAGAGGAATATTTTTAAATTAAAAAATTATTCTTTTCTATTTTTTCTTTCAGCCTTCGCATCAGAAGAATCTTCTTTCTTAGGAAAATACTTTTTAAAATTATAAGTAAAGGTCAGCATGTAATAACGATTTAAAACATTGGTTTGAGAGTCTTGAATATAACTATCGGTGTTTGTTCTTGACACTGAATTATTTTGATTTAAAATATCATATACGGTTAAACGTAACTCTGCTTGTTTGTTTTTTAAGAATTTGTAGCCAATAGCAGCATTCCATAATGAGATGGATTGATTAAAAGCACTGGTTAAACCTGAATAATAGCTGTTACTGTATTCGCTTTGTAATACTAAGCCTTTCCATGGGTTTGCAGTGATTTTTAAGCGAGATACTTGCGATAAGTAGTTTGTGTTTGAGGAAGTTTGTAAGGTGTTCTGAATATTACTGTAACTAGAGTTTGATGATAAGGTAAAATCAAATTTCTCGCTAATATTACTGCTAAATACTAAACCTAAACCACCTGTTGCTGTTTTAGCGTAATTAATATTAGTGTTAATCATACCTGGTACGTTGTTATAATTGCCCGATACATTTACACTTAAATTTGTTTTTATTTTTTTAATAGGAAAAGTGTAATTTATAAATGAACGCAAACTGTAATACCCATCTAAATTAACAGGACGAATAATTTGTGAACCTCTTTGTAAAAAAACAGAATTGTAAACCGTTGTATCTCGATTAGCAATTAAAGTGCTGTTTCCAATGTAGTTATTAGAATAGTTGCCGCCAATTAGTGCAAAAAACGAGGTTGCTTTGTTTGTGTTAACTCCAGAATATCGTAAAAAAATATTTTGTTGAAAATCTTGTTTCAAGTCTGGATTACCCGTGCTTAATTGTAATGAGTTACTATTATTAATTACATCTTGTAATTGATCAATACTTGGTGCGTTATTACTGGTGCGGTAATTAAAACGTAAATTCTTTTTAGGGGAAAATTTATATTGTAGTTGCGCTGATGGTAAAACAGATTCGAAACTTTTACTTACTTGGTAGCTTGTTGGAATTTCTTGTTGCTTTGATAATTGCGCCCATTGATAAGCTGCATTTACCGAAAAATTAAATTTCTCTTTTTGATAGCGATAGCCTAAGCTCCCAGATTGCGATTGGTATTGATTTTTAAATACGTTGGTTAAATTACTATCTAAATCAGTGTATTTATATTCTGTATAATCTTTATTAAATGTTTTTTTAGAAGAATAATTGTCAGTATAACTTGTATTGTAGCTTACTAATAAGAAATTGTTTTTATTTAATGGTTCCGTATAAGTTAAGTTTCCCGTAATACTATTTCCTGTTTTTAGTATTTTTGATTTTTGATCGATGGTATCTCCATAAAACAGAGTGTCTTTGTAATACGTATTTAAAGTATACAATAAATTTTCGCCAGTATTTTTTGTTATGGTTGGCGTAGCGTTGATGCTAAATGTTCTTCCTTTTTTTGCAAAGGAATGGCGATATAAAATAGGAACTGAAATATTGTAGCCACTTAAATTACTGGAACTACTATTTTCGGTATTACTAACTGTAAATAATTCTTTGGTATTTAAGCCTAATAGATTTTTAGCGCCAGCATTTGTTTGAAACGATAATTTTGGTTGTAAGGTAATAGAATTCATAGAATCTATTTTTGTTTCTATTTTAAAATTAACACGGTTATTAATATTGTTGCTATTAGTATTATTGGTTTCATTATAAATCAATCCATTATTTGAACCTAAAATATATTGTTGGAGTAGGGAAGACTTAGAATCGTTTTGTGTCCAGTTAAAAAAATAACTTGCTGTAACTTCAGTTTTTTTACCCCATTTATCTGCATAATTTAAACCAAATAGTGATGTTGTATTAATACCATTTTGTGTATTGGATTGAAAATTTTCGCTAGGACTTCCGCTTCCACCTTGCCCGCCGCCACCTCTTCGACCTCCACCACCAGAACTACTTGAAACACCTACTAAATCTTCCGACGAAAAATTTTGCTCATTAATATTGTTCGATTGTGCTAAAACAGTAATACGTCTGTCGCCTTTAAAAATATTAACGGTTGCGCCGCCTTTAAATTTATCTTCATAGCCATAGCCACCATAAACTTTTCCAAACACTCCATTTTTAAATTGTGCTTTGGTAACAATGTTTATTGTTTTACTAGCATTGCCATCATCAAAACCTGTAAACTGCGATTGATCAGTTTTTTTATCAAACACTTGCACTTTATCAATAACTTCGGCAGGTAAGTTTTTTAAAACAGCACTGGCGTCATCGCCAAAAAAACGTTTGCCATCTACTAACACTTGTTTTACTTCTTCGCCCTGTGCTTGTACTTTACCGTCTACAACTGTTACTCCTGGCATTTTACTTACTAAATCTTCTGCTGTCGCATCTTTATTTACTTTATAAGCACTAGCTTTAAAACTAGTGGTATCTCCATTTTGAGTTGCTAAGGCTTGTTGAGCTTCAACGGTTACTTCTTTTAAGTTTGTGGATGCTTGTTTTAAAGTAATAGTTGGAATTACTAAATCTTGATTGGTAAGTTGAATAGATTTAAAAATGGGCTTATATCCTAAGGACAAAATTTTTAGAATATAATTATTGGTTTCTATCTCTTCTATTTTAAAATCACCTTTAAGAGTTGTAGTTGTTCCTTTTATAAAAGTGGAGTCTGATTTTAAAAGTATGACAGATGAACCAATCGATGCTTGTTTATTTTCGTCTACTATTTTTCCGCTTATTGACAATGTTTGAGCTTGTATAAATGAAAATGAACAAATACAAACTATGATATGTAAATATTTTGAAAACATGTAAGTTTTAAATATACGATTTAGCAAGAATGTAGAACTGTTTAAATACGTTAAAAACGCTAAGCCTTGTTTTAATGAGGTAAAAAAAATGCTCACAAAAAGTGAGCATTTTAGTATAATATTTCTATCTAGTTCTCGACTCCGCTCGAACTGACAAAATTAATTTAATGCAGCTTTAATAAAACTTACAAATAAAGGATGGGGATTTTCTACCGTACTTTTATATTCGGGATGAAACTGTACTCCAATAAAAAATGGATGTGTTGGAATCTCCACAATCTCAGCTAACTCAGCTGTAGGATTTAATCCCGAAAGAACCATGCCAGCATCTTTAAACAGGTTTGTGTACTCGTTATTAAATTCATAACGATGACGGTGACGCTCATTAATATCGGTTTTACCATATATTTTATGTGCTAATGTTCCTTCAACTATTCTGCAAGGATAAGACCCCAAACGCATGGTGCCACCCATATGAGAAATATTTTTTTGCGCCTCTAGTAAATCAATAACTGGCGCACTCGTTGCAGGATTCATCTCGCGGCTATGCGCATCTTTTAATCCTAATACATTTCTGGCAAATTCAATAACAGCGCATTGCATTCCTAAACAAATCCCTAAAAATGGCACATTGTTTTCACGCGCATATTTAATAGCAGATATTTTTCCTTCAATACCACGGTTCCCAAATCCTGGAGCAACTAAAATACCTTTCAAGTTTTTTAATTTATCCTTAACGTTTTCGTCAGTTAAACTTTCGCTATGAATCCATTCTACAACTACTTTGCAATCGTTTACTGCGCCTGCGTGAATAAATGCTTCTGCAATAGATTTGTAAGAATCTTTTAACTCTACATATTTACCAACTAAACCAATGGTCACTGTTTTAGTAGGATTATGAAATTTATTTAAAAATAATTTCCATTTATCTAATTTAATTTCAGTTGAATCGTTAATATTTAATTTCTTTAAAACAATTTCATCTAATTTTTCCTTTTCCATTAATAATGGAACTTCATAAATAGTTGAGGCGTCTAAAGCTTCAATAACCGCATCAGGAGAAACGTTACAAAATAAGGCGATTTTCCTTCTAATATCTGTACTAATAGCATGTTCTGAACGACAAACTAAAATATCGGGTTGTACTCCGTACTCTAATAATAACTTAACAGAGTGTTGTGTTGGTTTTGTTTTTAATTCACCTGAAGTAGCTAAATAAGGTAAAAGCGTTAAATGAATAACCGTACAATCATCACCTAATTCCCATTTTAACTGACGAACAGCTTCAATGTATGGAAGTGATTCAATATCACCAACAGTTCCACCAATTTCAGTAATTACAAATTGAAATTGACCAGTTTTACCTAAAATTTTAATACGGTTTTTAATTTCATCAGTAATATGAGGAATTACTTGAACCGTTTTTCCTAAAAACTCTCCTTTACGCTCTTTATCAATAACAGCTTGGTAAATACGACCAGTAGTCACATTATTAGCTTGCGAAGTAGCAACATTTAAAAAACGTTCGTAATGACCTAAATCTAAGTCAGTTTCAGCGCCATCATCCGTTACATAACATTCGCCATGTTCGTAAGGGTTTAATGTTCCTGGATCGATATTAATATAAGGATCTAATTTTTGAATGGTTACAGTGTATCCACGAGCCTGTAATAATTTGGCTAGAGACGCTGCGATAATTCCTTTTCCGAGAGAAGATGTTACACCACCGGTAACAAAGATATATTTAGTGTTGATTGACATACAGTTTTTTGTAAACTGTACGTAAAGGTAAGCGATTTTTTTGGAATAGATTTAGTGTTTTTTTCACTATTTATTAAATAGTTCATTTTCGGTTTTCAAAAACAGATGGATTGACTAAAAAGGGCGATAATATTGGGGATTGGCTAGATTGAAATATGCTTTGTTTTTTTAACATGTCGTCCCTATGGGACTTAATTATATAAATAATTTATATTCTACCGATATATTGTCCCTATGGGACAAATAAGAGAATGATTTATGTATCATTAACTGATAATTACTTGCATATAATTGTACAAAGGATAAATATCAGAATGCTTATGGAAATTTTGATTGAAGAGTATATAATTAGTAATGTTAACGATAATATAATTTAGATATAATTGTCTTGCTGGGATAAATATCAGAATACTTTGGG
Organism: Bacteroidia bacterium; assembly: GCA_046594225.1. Lineage (GTDB taxonomy): Bacteria > Bacteroidota > Bacteroidia > B-17B0 > Aurantibacillaceae > UBA4416. The sequence continues at coordinate 10,446 of JBKJPW010000099.1, read as the reverse complement.
GGATTTTGATTAAGAAGCTATAATTAATAATTTTAACTGATAATGTAATTAGATTATAATTGTCCCGTAGGGACAAAATATCGGTAGAACACAACAATAACACCAATACATTTTAGTCCCGTAGGGACGAAACATCTTTATTTCAATTTATTAAGCTCATCATCCGTAAAATGTTTCTTTGTTTTTTTCTTAGAAAACTTATCAGAATTGTACTCATTCGACTTGTTTTTTGGAATTGATAAACTGTCCCATTCAGTTTTCTTCAATAACTTGGCATAAAACACCATTTGCCCCACATGATACGGATAATGTGCTAACTGTCTATTAATGGCCTCTAAAACAGTATGACCTTCGTTACGGATATAAATTATTTTATCTAAATCATCCGATTTTAAGCTGTTTAATGTATTGAATAAACAGTCCCAGCCTTCGTTCCATATGCTTAAAACATATTCTTTAGTTTGGTTGCTGAGCGAAGCCGAAGCATCAAACTCTCCATCACGGTCACGAGATGGTTTTTCTCCATCAGTCGTTAAAAAATCGGTCCAGCGAGATAGCATATTGCCATGTAGATGTTTTACAATAATGGCAACGCTATTTGTATCCTCATTTAATGAAATAAATAATTGTTCAGGCTCTAATTGCTCAATCGCTTTTTCGCCTAATATTTTATAATAAGTAAATTGACGATTAGCACTTCTTAAAAAATCTTCTGAAATGGTCATGTTTTTCAAGTGTTGCCTTTTGCGTGAGGGATTATAGCCTAAATCCTTTTGCCTGTCTCTTGCAAAAGATTGAAGCGTAAAGCCCGACCCGACGATAGGAGGGGCACGCCCAATAATTAATAATTAATCAACTTCATTAATTTTTCTTTAAAACGTGCTTTAGGTAAAAAATTAATTTCCAAATCAGCATTCATTGGAACTGGGGTATCTAAACTGCCTTCACGCATTACTGGCGCATCTAAATATTCAAAACAGTGTTCTGTAATTAACGCGCTTAATTCGCCACCAATACCACCAGTTAATGTATCTTCATGTAATACAAATGCTTTTCCTGTTTTCTTTACAGAATCATAAATAGCTTGTGTATCAAGTGGTGCCAAAGTTCTTAAATCAATTAAGTCGGCCGAAATTTCTGGATGAGCTTCTAATAATTCAATGGCCCAATGTACACCTAAACCATAAGTAACAATAGTTACATCAGCGCCTTCTTTTACCAAACGAGCTTTACCAAATGGAATGGTGTAGTACTCATCTAAAATGTCTTCATTAATACTTCTGTATAATCCTTTGTGCTCAAAAAACATTACGGGATTAGGATCCTCAAAAGAAGCAATCAGTAAACCTTTGGCATCACTCGGAAAAGCTGGGTATGCAATTTTTAAACCCGGGGTTTTAAAAAACCACGCTTCGTTACTTTGGCTATGAAAAGGGCCAGCCGCAACGCCTGCACCTGTTGGCATACGTACTACTACGTCTGCATTTTGTCCCCAACGGTAATGCGATTTTGCTAAGTTGTTAATGATTTGTGTCATACCTTCTGTTACGAAATCTGCAAATTGCATTTCTACCATTGCTTTGTGTTTATTGATGGATAAACCAAAACCTGCGCCCAAAATTGCTGATTCGCATAAAGGTGTATTACGAACGCGACCTTTTCCAAATTCTTCTACAAAACCATCTGTAATTTTAAACACACCGCCGTAATCAGCAATGTCTTGTCCCATCAACACTAAATTATCGTGCTTACGCATTGCTAAACGCATGCCATCACTAATAGCATCAATTAAACGCTTGTTAGTTTTAGGGCCAGAACTATTAGACGTATCTTCAATTGTGCAGGGCATAAATAATTCTGCAATTTCTTTTTCAGTATTTGGTGGTGGTAATGTTTCTGCAAAAGCTAATTCCAAACCATCATCAATGTCTTTCTTAATACCCGCTCTTAATTTTTCAATTATATCATCCGTTAAAACACCTTCGTCAATTAAAAATTTCTCGAATGTATTAACAGGATCTTTTCTTCCCCACACATCAAATAATTCTTTTGGTACATATTTTGTTCCCGATGCTTCTTCATGTCCACGCATACGGAAAGTCACACACTCCAATAAAATTGGACGAGGATTTTCTCTAATAGATTCTGCTAAATTTTTAACGGTTTCATATACTTTTAACACATTGTTTCCATCAACCGTTACGCCTTCAATACCATAACCAATGGCTTTATCAGCAAATGATTTACAACGAAATTGCTCGTTGCTAGGTGTTGATAAACCATAACCATTATTTTCAACCACAAAAATGACTGGTAAATCCCAAACTGCTGCTGTATTAATACTTTCATGAAAATCTCCTTCACTTGCACCGCCGTCGCCACTAAAAACAACCGTTACTTTTTTCTCATCACGTAATTTATTACCTAAAGCAATACCATCTGCTACGCCCATTTGTGGACCTAAGTGAGAAATCATTCCTACAATATTATATTCTTGAGTCCCAAAGTGAAAACTTCTATCACGTCCTTGTGTAAAACCACTTGGTTTCCCTTGAAACTGACAAAATAAGCGGTTCATCGGAATGCCACGCGTTGTAAACACACCTAAATTACGGTGCATTGGTAAAATAAATTCATCTCTATTTAATGCGGTTGCTACACCCACAGAAATTGCTTCTTGCCCAATGCCGCTAAACCATTTAGCAATACGACCTTGACGAAGAAGGATTAACATTTTTTCTTCGATTAAACGTGGAGTTAAAATATTTTTATAAAGTTGTAGTAGCGTATCGTCTTTTTGTTTACGTCTATCAAACTTAATTGGAGATTCTGCTGTAATCATAGCTTGTAAATTTGTAGCGAAAATACCAATTTTAGGTTACTTTTGACCATAATTAATGAACTATTTAAGTCAAATAATAAACAAAAGCACGTTCCTAAATATTAAATTTTGGATAATTGTATTTTTTATTTTAAGGCTTTTCCATATTACCAATCCCCCCTTAGAAGTTTCGCATAATTGGCGTCAAACAACTGTAACCATGGTTGCAAGAAACTTTCAAGAGGTTAATAACAACATATTTTATCCCCGATTAGATATTGATGGAGATAACGCGGGTGTTACAGGTATGGAATTTCCAGTATTTAATTACCTGATTTATTTAATGTCATTACTTTTTGGCTATGAGCATTGGTATGGAAGATTAATTAATTTAATTGTATCAAGTTTTGGAATTTATTTTTTTTATAAACTCATTGTAAAGTATTTTGATGAAGAAATCGCTTTTTCTTCAGCTATTATTTTGTTGTTTTCAATTTGGTTCCCTTTTTCGAGAAAAATAATGCCTGATACGTTTAGTGTTTCCTTAGTAATTATGAGTATTTATTATGGAACAAATTATTTTGAAAGAAAACGTTTATCTGATTTAATGTTATACTCATTGTTTTTATTGTTAGGCGTTTTAGCTAAGTTACCTTCTGGGTATTTATTGGTTATTTTCAGTTTATTTTTATACGATTCAAAATATAAAATAAAAGAAAAAATAATTTTTTCTGCTGTTTCTATTGCAGTAATTATTCCAATTTCAATGTGGTATTTTTATTGGGTACCGCATTTAAATCAAGCGTTTTATTTCACTCATTTTTATATGGGAACAACTTTAACTAATGGTTTTTCAGAACTTAAAAATAATTTATTTGACACACTTTATAGGTTTTTTGATAATGCAATTAAATACGTTGGATTTCTCTTTTATCTCTTTGGGATATACATAGCATGTAAGTTAAAGTCATACAAACTATTAGCTATTTTTTTAATTACTTCTTTTGGATTTTTGGTTATAATGCTCAAAGGAGGTTTTGCTTTTCATCATCACAATTATTATATCATTCCATTTGTTCCAGTGATGGCTTTAGTGTGTGCTTATGGTATTTATAATTTAAACTCAAAAAAGATAAGATACCTAGTTCTAGTAATTATTTCGTTAGAGGGCGTTTTAAATTATAATGATGATTTTTTCATAAAGGACGATGATTATAGAATTTTTTTCTTAGAAAAAGATTTAAATAAATGCGGTAATCAAAAAGATTTAATTTTAATAAATAGTGGCAATAAACCTACACCTATGTATTATGCTCATCGAAAAGGATGGGTTACATTTAACGATAGCATTAAAAATCCACAGTATTTAATTAAACTTAAAAGAAAAGGACTGAAATTTATTGTAATTTTGAAGAAGTCTTTCGGGGATGAAATTAAATTAGATTATCCTGTATGTTACAGCAACTCTTATTATACGATTTATGAATTCAAATAAAATCAGGAGCAGTTTTTTTATAATAGTTACCATTTTATATAGCGAAGTCATTTATTCGCAGGTGATGTGGCAAGTTAAAAATACTACTTCTAAAAAGTGGTTTTTGCAAGTAAGTGATGAATTTAACGATGATGCTTTAAATACAGATCTTTGGAAGTTTGGTTTTCCTTGGGGCAATTATGTTTACAATTTAGATTTACTATATAAACAGGAGAATGTAGAGTTTAATAACGGTGCTGTATCGCTTGTAACTAAAAAACCATCCGTTCCAGAAACCATAATTGGCGAAAATTTAGATGTAGAGTTCCTTAAAAAGAAAAATAAATTCCCTAATGATAAAGGAGAATATACTTATAACTATTCTGGAGGTGCATTTTGTTCTTTAAGGCAATTTAAATATGGCTATTTTGAAATGCGTTTTAAAGCTAATGCTGAAAAAGGCGTTTGGCCAGCATTTTGGCTATATGGCGGCAGTCCTAATGAAGAAATAGATTTTTACGAAGGAAAGGGTGAGCGTGATAATCAAATTCATTTGGATGTTCATTGTCCCAAAGGCTGCGAAGATTTTAAAGGTGGGTTCTTAGGTTTAGGAGCTAAAAAAAGTTGGGGAGCATGGGTAAAAACTAATGAAAGTTTAGCTGGTGGTTGGAATATTATTTCAGGAGAGTGGCAACCGAATTATGTGAAGTTTTTTTTAAACGGACAGCCAATTGGTTATTTTGAAGGGGAATTTAAAACTGCACAAAACTTAATCATTAATAGTGCAGTCGCAAAAGATAAAGAAGCGTTTAATCCTGGACCTGACGATAAAACAAAATTTCCAAATGCTGTATTACTAGATTATGTGAGGGTTTGGAGCCAAGAAGACACAATATACAATATCAAAGATAATTATAAATTGTTTCAATATACTCCTAGTACGATAACTAACAACGACTTATATCAAACAGTACCTAAAAGAAAGGTAAATTTTATTTATGATAAAATTTTAAAAGAAGAAGAAGGCAGTATTACTCTATTGCCAGTATTTTACAATAAATATAGTTTATCTATTGCAGGAAAAAAACTAGGTAAAATTCAGGTTGACGTGATCGATCGCTTATCTCAAAAAGTAGCTGGATTTTCATTAGAAAATGCAGAGTATTATATTATGGATTTAAGCGCTTTGCCAACCGGACCTTATGATGTAAAGATTACTGTATTAAATCAAACACTCATTCATAATATCCCAGTTATCAACCCAGAAAAAATAGGAGAACAAAAGTAATGCAGGAAATTAGTGTCATTATATTATTGATTGGAGCTATATCTTATTTAGGATATAGAGCTTATCGATCTTATCATAAAAAAAAATGTGGTGATAATAATTGTGGTTGTAAGTAGGAGACTTCGAGAGCCTCAGTCTCCGACGGTTGACTCGAAATCACCTCGTTTTTTATTTAATCGCTTTCAAACTTAAATCCATACTTTTTACATGATGTGTTAAGGCACCAACCGAAATAAAATCAACGCCGCATTTGGCATAAGCAGCAATTGTTTTTTCGGTAATACCACCCGAACTTTCAATTTCAAATTTATTTCCAATTAAGGCAACCGCTTTTTTTGTATCAGCAATGGAGTAATTATCTAACATAATACGTTGAAAACCGCCTTTATTTAAAATGAGTTTTACATCATTTAAAGTTCGTGTTTCAACTTCAATGGGTAATTTCTTTTTTGTTTTTTTGAGATAAGCATGAGTTGAATCAAGAGCTTCGATAATACCTCCCGAAAAATCTATATGATTATCTTTTAGCATAATCATATCGTATAATCCAAAGCGATGATTTGAACCGCCACCAATGACTACAGCCCATTTTTCAAAAAAACGAAAGCCTGGTGTTGTTTTTCTTGTATCAATTACCTTTGTTTTTGTACCCTTGCAAAGTGTTTGTAAATAATTAGTCTTAGTAGCAATACCACTCATGCGTTGCATTACATTTAAAACAAGGCGTTCTGCAGTCAATAATTTTTGAGAACTACCTTCTACAATAAAGGCAATATCTCCTACTTTTACGATGGCACCGTCATGAATAAAAGTGGTTACTTTAAATTTAGGATCAATGATTTTAAAAATTTCTTTGGCAGCTTCTACGCCAGCTAAAATGCCATCTTCTTTAACCAATAAATGACATTTGCCTTTTTTGTTTGCAGGAATAGTTGCTAAAGCTGAATGATCGCCGTCGCCTACATCTTCTTGTAAGGCAATTTTGACAAAGGTTTTAAAATTGAAATGTTTTTTGTGTTCTAAAATGTAATTAGCCATTATCGTGTTCTATTCTGAACTGCGAAATTACACTTCCTCTCACTAATATGGAAATTCTATATTTACCAGTATTGGTATCTAATGCGCCTGTTATGAATTGTTGGTCACCATTAACAATGCTAGTATGAGAGGTTTGGTAAGATTTTACTTTATGTTTATTGAAAAAATCCTCAATTAAGGCTTGAGCTTGTGATTTACTTAGCAAGTCTTCCTGATTTAATACTTTAATAGATACTTTTTCTGCAAAATGCTTAACCAATTCAGAAGCACTACCTTGCTTTAAGGCATTTGCCACATCATCGGTAATATCTCTTAAGCTAAAAGAAAAACTGAACAAACTAATAAATAATATAACTAGGGCTTTCATTAATATTGTAGATTTACGACAACAAAGTAACAACTATTGTGCCTAAACTTATTGAATATTTGCTGAAATAATGAAGATTTTGCTTATACAAATAGAAAAGACAACTGATTCTTACCTCGCGGAAGGGGTTAAAGTATATACGGATAGACTGAAAAACTATGTGTCTTTAAGTACTGAAACAATATCAATGCCTAAAATTATTCGACAAAAGCCCTTTGATGAGCAAAAAAAGGCCGAAGCACTAGAAATTCTAAAGCTACTAGAGCCATCTGATTTTTTAGTTTGTATGGATGAACACGGAAAGCAATTTACTTCTATTCAATTTGCTGATTTTTTAAATAAACGTATGGTTTCGGGTTGTAAACGACTTGTTTTCGTAATTGGAGGACCTTTTGGGATTGATAAATCCGTCCTAGATAAGAGTTCTTATGTACTTTCTTTATCAAATATGACCTTTTCTCATCAGATGATTCGCTTGTTTTTTTGCGAACAGCTGTATAGAGGCTTCTCTATTTTAAAAAATGAAAAATACCACCACGCGTAAAGCATTTTTTTAATTTGTAATTTCTTTTCAAAAATCTTTTTCACTAAACACTTTAGGTTAATTTATCTAGATTATTCGAGGTTTTTTTTGTTAAAAATCATTTTACTTAAGTTTTGTTTTAAAACTTGCTTATGTAAGATTTATTTATAAATTTGTAATAAGTTTAAAACTAAACCATTGGGCCTATGAGAAAATTATTTTTACAAAACTTAACTATCTTTTTTCTGATAGTATCTTCTTTAAAAGGATATTCGGCGCTATGTACAGCTATAGGTACTGGTAATTGGGAAAATCCAGCAGTTTGGTCGTGTGGTCGCGTGCCTTTATGTACTGATAACATTACTATACCTTCAGGCTATACTGTTACAATAACAACAATGTTAGATTATAGTATTGGTGCAGGTTGTTCAACTCAAACCATGGTCGTTTCCATTTCAGGAGTTTTACAATTTCAAGCTGGTAAAAAATTAACATTACCTTCTTCATCTGTAGTTCTTGTGGCTTCTGGGGGCAGTGTTCAGCCAGGTGGCGGGGGCGGTAGTTCAAATTTAATTACCATTGGCACAGTTGATGTTTGGAAAGCGGGTGATGGCCCTATAACTGGTCCTGCAATTGCTACTTCTGGTGGATTGCCAATAGAATTGACTTACTTTAATGGAGTACTTGAAAATAAATCAATAAAGTTGCAATGGCAAACAGCAACTGAAAGCAGCAATGATTATTTTGAGATACAAAGAAGTTTAGATGGTATAACGTTTGAAAAAATTAGTCAAATTGATTCGAAATCATTAGATGGAAATAGTTTGCAAGCTTTGAATTATGAAATGGAAGATTTAAATCCTAAAAATGGAGTTAGCTACTATCGTTTAAAACAAGTTGATTTTAGTACTGAATCTAGTTATTCTCGAATTATAGCTGTTGATTATAACAAAGTTGGAGATTTTTCTTTTTCTGTTTTTCCAAATCCAAATGATGGTCATGCTTTTGATATTTCATTAGAGGGAATAGAAAACGGTGACGCTGTTTCAATTGTTGTTTATGATGTTATGGGTAACGAAGCTTATACAAAGACGTTAAAAGTTAGTGAATCAAGTAATATAACTCAATCAATCAATCTTGAAAACAAATTAGCTCTTGGTATTTATATGATATCGGCGTCTACTAAATCAAGCATTTTAAGTAAACGCATGATTGTAAAATAATCTCAATTTATTTAAGTAAAAAAGCGGCTATCAAATTTTCGATAGCCGCTTTTTATTTTTTGTAGTTAGAAATTATTTTCTCTTCATTACTTTATTTACGGCATCAATAATATTAACTGTATCTAAACCATATTTTGTCATTAACTGATCTGGTGTTCCGCTTTCCCCAAAGCTATCATTAACAGCAACAAACTCTTGTGGAGTGGGAGTATGACGAGATAATAATTGAGCTACGCTATCTCCTAAACCACCATTCATCTGATGTTCTTCGGCAGTAACCACACATTTAGTTTTTGCTATTGATTTTAAAATGGCTTCATTATCTAAAGGCTTAATCGTATGAATATTTATAATTTCAGCTGAAATACCTTGCTCTGCTAATTTCTCACCTGCTTCAATAGCTTTCCAAACCATGTGTCCAGTTGCAATAATAGTTACATCTGTTCCTTCATTTAACATGACTGCTTTTCCAATTTCAAATTTTTGATTATCAGGTGTAAAGTTTGGAACCGTTGGACGACCAAAACGTAAATACACAGGGCCTTCGTAATCAGCAATAGCAATAGTAGCTGCTTTAGTTTGATTATAATCGCAAGGATTAATCACGCACATGTGCGGTAACATTTTCATTAAACCAATATCTTCTAATATTTGATGAGTAGCGCCATCTTCGCCTAATGTTAAACCAGCATGTGAAGCACAAATTTTTACATTTTTACCAGAGTAAGCAACACTTTGACGGATTTGATCATATACGCGACCAGTACTAAAGTTTGCAAACGTTCCTGTAAAAGGAATTTTACCACCAATAGTTAACCCAGCAGCAATGCCTATCATGTTAGCTTCGGCAATTCCTACTTGAAAAAAACGTTCAGGGTTTTCTGCTTTAAAAGCATCCATTTTTAATGAGCCAATTAAATCGGCACATAATGCAACTACATTAGGATTAGTTTGTCCTAAGTGTTGTAAACCTGCTCCAAATCCAGAACGGGTGTCTTTTTTTTCTGTGTAAGTATATTTTTTCATAGTGTATTTTTTCAATTATTAAAGTGTGAATTTAATGGGTAGCAATGCAAATACATTTACTAAATTACCATTTTGTTTGCCAGGAATCCATTTCGGCATAATAGAGATTACTCTCATAGCTTCTTCATCACATTCAGGACAACCTGGAACGCCTTTTAAAATTGTAATATCTTTAATACTCCCATCTTTCATTACAGCAAATTTTAAAAAACATTTTCCTTCGAGTTTATTTTTCTTTGCAGATTCAGGATATTTAATGTTTTTTTGAACAAATTTGATTTTCTCTGATTCACCTCCTGGAAATTGTGGCATTTGTTCAACAACAGTGTATGTTATATCTTCTTCTGCAGTTGTGTTGGACTGAGAAAATCCAATTGTAGAAATAGTAATCAATATTGAAAGTATTATTTTTTTCATATTGTTGTTAATTCAATTTTATGTTAGTGGTTACTGCCGATGTTATTGTAAATTTTCTTTCAAGCGTATTAGTAGTTTGTTTTGCATTCTCGTACCTAAATTCTAATTTATAATTCCCGGGTTGAAGATAAATAATTTCGTTTTGTAAAGTGGTATTTAAATTACAAACCCATATTACTTTTTTTCCGTCATCCACAAAAACACTTCCGTATCCTATACCTCCTTTAGTAATATAAGCATTACCAGATGTTGGTACTTTAATAGTGTTA
>JBKJPW010000095.1:0-3889 GCA_046594225.1 Bacteroidia bacterium | reverse complement strand
TCTGTGAATGTACTTTCTTTCAAAAGCAAATTGCCATTTATAATCATATTCAAAGGGTTTTGCCATATCTTTTACATGATACTTTGATAAGTAAAATTGTTTACCTGCTGTATCTGTATCTGTATTAGTTCTGATAATATAAAAGTCTTCCTTGTAGGCATATTTTTCATCATCAAAAGCAGTTAAAGAGTTAATATGATTAGCATCATAATTTTCGGCTGAAGCAACTTTTACGAGTGTGTCATTCACTCTTAATAAACTCACCACATTTTTTTGGTTAGCCAATTGAAAATAAAAATTCAACACATCGTGTAAGGTATCTACGCTTATTTCTAAATAATCGGCTGGTGTGTGCTTTCCTAAATCAAATAAAATACTGTCTTGTTGCTTTAATTGATAGTTGTAAGAATAACATTTAAATATTAGATTGGTTTTGGATTGTTCGTAGCCATAAGTGTATATATTATGATGGAATGGTAGTGCGTTTGCCAGCAATAAATTGTGCTTAATAGATTGTCCTTTTAGTAGACTTGAAACAACCAGTAAAACAATAATTATGTATTTATTTTTGCCCATTATTTACCAAATATACATAATTTGAGATTAAAAAAAAGAAAGTAAAACGGCTTGCAAATGGCTTATTAAAAGCTTATTCTTGTATCTCAAAAATTAACAAAAATGACCACTAAATTATTTATAATTCCAATTACGGCAGCTTTAATTTTAAGTGCTTGTAAATCAAATCAAAGTGATGATTTATCTAATGATAAAATTGTAAAACAAGATACTACTATGAAAGAATCAACAGAAGCTTTTGAGTATGTAACCGAACAATTTGCGGACTTACGTATTTTGCGTTATGAAATTCCAGGATTTGATGAATTGACATTACAACAAAAAGAATTATTGTATTATTTATCGGAAGCTGCTTTATGTGGCAGAGATATTATTTTTGATCAAAACTACAAATACAACTTAACCATTCGTAAAACATTAGAAGCTATTATTACTAATTATAAAGGTGATGTTAACTCGGCTGAGTACAAACAATTTTTAGATTATACAAAACGAGTTTGGTTTAGTAGAGGTATTCATCATCATTATGGAAGTGAGAAATTTTTCCCTGAATGTTCTCAAGAAGTATTTGCTCAATTTATTTCAAATGTAGATGCTGCTAAATTGCCTTTAAATGCTGGCGAAACAGTAAAAGATTTCACAGCTCGTTTATTGCCTATTATTTATAATCCTAAAATTGCCCCTAAAAAAGTAAGCTTAGATGCTAAAAAAGATTTGCTAACTAGTTCGGCAGTTAATTTTTATGAAGGCGTGACACAAAAAGAAGCAATTGAGTTTTACGAAAAATTGACCAACAAAACAGATACAATGCCAGTGATGATTGGCTTGAATAGTAAGTTAGTAAAAGAAAATGGTGTGATTACTGAAAAGGTTTGGAAAGTAGGAGGAATGTACACGCAAGCGATTGAAAAAATTGTGTTTTGGTTAGAAAAAGCAGTAGTTGTTGCCGAAAACCCTGAACAAAAATCAGCACTCGAAAAATTAGTTGTATTTTATAAATCAGGTTCATTAAAAGATTTTGATGATTACAGCATTGCTTGGGTAAAAGATAATAAAAGTGCGATTGATGTTGTTAATGGATTTATTGAAGTGTATGAAGATCCATTAGGAAAAAAAGGAACATTTGAATCGGTTGTTTCTATAAAAGATTTTGAAGCGTCGAAACGTATTGCAACTATTGGGGATAATGCGCAATGGTTTGAAGATAATTCTACTTTATTGCCTCAACATAAAAAGAAAAACGTAAAAGGTATTTCGGCAAAAGTAATTAATGCAGTGATGGAAAGTGGCGCTTCATCACCATCAACACCAATTGGGATTAACTTACCAAATAATGAGTGGATTAGAGAAACACATGGATCTAAATCTGTTAACTTAGGAAATATTGTAGAGGCTTATGAAAAAGCAGCCGGCGGAAGCGTAGTAAACGAATTTTATTATAATGATGCGATTAAAAAAAATGTATTAGACTATGCTGGCTTAGCTGATAAATTACATACGGATATGCATGAAGTTATTGGTCATGCAAGTGGTCAAATAGAAAATGGTGTTGGACAACCACATGAGACTTTAAAAAATTATGCCTCAGCTTTAGAAGAAGGTCGTGCTGATTTAGTTGCCTTATATTATTTAATGGATAAAAAATTAGTGGATTTAGGCGTGATGCCATCTTTAGAATATGGTAAAGCATCATATGATGAATACATTACTAAAGGTTTAATGGTTCAATTATCTCGTTTAAAATTAGGCGATAATATTGAAGAAGCACACATGCGTAACCGCCAAATGATTGCTAAATGGGCTCTTGAAAAAGGAAAGAAGGATAATGTGATAGAGCAAATTGTAGAAAATGGAAAAACATTTTTTGTGATTAATGATTATTTAAAATTACGTGTGTTATTTGGCGAATTATTAAAGGAATTACAACGTATTAAATCTCAAGGAGATTATAAAGCGGGTAAAGCTTTAATAGAAAACTATGGTGTAAAAGTAGATTTAGCGATACATAAAGAAGTCTTAGAACGTTATAAAAAATTAGAAATGGCTCCGTACCAAGGATTTATTCAGCCAAAGTTAGTACCTGTAATGAAAGATGGAAAAGTAGTTGATGTAAAAGTTGAATACCCAAAAAGCTTTACTACACAAATGTTAGATTACAGTAAAAATTATAGTTACTTACCAGTGATTAATTAATGGATTTATATTTCCCCCTCTAGAGGAGGCAGGGGGAGGATAGGTAACCCTCACACTTAGCGAAACAAACAAAAGGAGGATAATTTATTATCCTCCTTTTTGTTTCCCAATGGAAGCAAATTAAACTTATTAATGATACAATTTAATTTGCAACTACGAAGTAGGGCGTGTTATAAGTTGTGGCGGCCATTTAGCTTACACATTGCTTACGTGTCTGCCGAACGAAAAGTTAGAAAGAGGAAGTAAATGAGGTTTGTCAGCCAATGAACAACTAATACGATTAAAAAATAAAACCACCACACTAGTGCTGTCCCTTCGCTTGATTTATAAATGAGTCCATGTAAAAAGTAAGCAGAATACCCTAAATTTAATACTGCATTCAAGATAAATGTTCGTTTCCGCTTGTCACTTTTATAGGTCAGCAAAAGCAAGGTCAGCCAGTAAAGTATAAAAGCAATGAGAAGTATGTAGTTGTCTTCGTTCATTTTATTTTCTCATGAGTGTTCGCCGCCATTACTTATAACGTTTTGGAGCTAAATTTCAGTTTGGGTTTTGAAACATTGTCTACCGAAATGTTACTAACAAAGCTAAATGTTTTTTAGCCATTTGCAAAGCACAAATAACTGTCTTTCCCGAAGGGACAAATTTTGCAAATGCCTTATACTTCCGCCCAAATTGAATAAACCGTGTGTTATGTGATCGGTGGCTGTATTTAGTTGCAGTTCGTTTACGTGTCAGCATACACAGAAACAAATATTGCTATATACGTTTTGCCTTAATAAACTTGGTTTGGTGTCGCAACGAAAACATAAACGTTTTTCTGCACGCAGTTTTTGTCTGCGGTTAGGTCGATACGTTTTGTGAGTTCTGCGTTTGGGTCAGCCGAGTTTAGTGAGGTCAACACGATGCAATAATTTGTTGTGTAATTGTCGCTGTAAACTTGTCTAAAAATGAAGTTTGATGTCAAAGTTAAGTTTCTCGGTTCTCGTCAGCCACTGACACATAACGTTTTGGAGCTAAATTTCAGTTTGGGTTTTGAAACTTAGTCTACCGAAATATTACTGACAAAGCTAAATGTTTATTGGACATTTGCAAAGCGAAAATAATTGTCTTTCGCGTA
>JBKJPW010000037.1:0-40284 GCA_046594225.1 Bacteroidia bacterium | reverse complement strand
AGATGCCTGAAAATTTCTTGTATGTGTTAATTTTACTAGTCATTACGAAAAAAGGTATTTGTAAGCTTCAAAATTCGGGTGCAAATGTAGAAATTAATTGACAAAACCGAAACTTTTTTTCTGGTTTTAGACAAAGAATCTACATAATACGTTGAATTTTTAGTAGGATTGTTAAAAGACCACGTAATCCTGAGGATTAATAGCAAAACCATTATACCACAACTCAAAATGCAGATGCGGTCCTTTGCTATTTTCTCCGGTATTACCAACCACACCAATAGGCTCTCCTGCCTGAACAAAATCACCTACTTTTTTGGTGATATTGGATTGGTGCTTGTAAACACTCGTGATATTGTTAGTGTGTTGAATTTGAGTTACATAACCATCATTGGTTGTATAGCCAGCAAATAAGATAGTTCCATCTAAAGTGGCTTTTACTAATTCATTTTCCTTGGCTACAATGTCGATTCCAAAATGCTCTTCCTTTATATTGTATGAACTTGTTATTATTCCTTTAATAGGTGTAAAAAAGAAGAAATTACTAAGAGCATTAATTTTATTAGCTGATACCTTGTCGCTTGTTGATTCTAATTGATTACTTTCAATATCCGAACGTAATTTCATGTCCTGCTCGCTGGCTTTAATATCAATATTGGCATATTTACCAGTCGAATCTTTTACCGGCTTAGCTGTTTTGCCCTCTGTTTTTCCTGAAAAAACATTTAATAAGTTGTTAATGTACCAATCTCTTGATGCTAATGTATTTTCTAACGAATCTGCCTTGGCGCTTAGCGTAATGATATCTTTTCTATCATCTACATTTCCATAACCGGGAATGTACTCTCTTAATGGGGTAAAAGCTACTAAACTAATCACAATCGTTGTCATAACAATGGTAACTGAACCAAGTAATATAATTAATCCTAAAGGTGAAAGGCGAAGAGAGAATTTTTCGGCAAAAGAATCGTCATTTAATATTACCAAACGGTATTTATTCCGCAATTGATCGGTAAAAATTTTCCAACGACTATTTTTGGTTTCAGACATAGGTTCTGCACAAAAATATACTAAATTTACGATTTTGACGTTATTACCTTATTTTTGCACCTTTTTTTGAAACATATAAAACAACATATAATCTTTTGCTTGGCTATGCTAATCCTTTTATCTGGATGTAAAACCAACAAAAATACCTTTATACATAGGGGTTATCATAATTTAACGGCTCGATTCAATGGTTATTATTATGCTACCGAAAGTATTAAAGAAGGTGAGGAAAAAATAAGAACAACCTACAAATATGATTATGATCGTTTGTTACCAGTTTATTTAGTTCCAACTAACGAAAGCGCCAAAGCAACCTTCCCCGAATTTGATAAAGCCATCAAAAAATCATCTAATTGTATTACTCGTCATACAATTAAAGATAAGAAAAAAGGCACTGAAATAACAACTGCTGGAAGATGGATTGATAACAACTGGAATGTTATTGGTATTTCTCATTTTTATAAACGCGAATTTTTTTCTGGCATTGAGGCTTTTGAATATGTGATTAGAAGCTACAAATCAAAAGATAAATACAAGGCCTTAATTTGGTTAGCTCGCTCCTATAATGAGATTGGCGCGCCATCACAAGCAGAACCCGTGATTAGTGTATTAAAAGAAGATAAAAAGACGTCTAACTACGCAAAAAAACAATTACCCGCTTTACAAGCCGATTATTATATGAAGCGTGGTATGTATAAAGAAGCTGAAGATGCTTTGGAAAACGCTTTAAAAGGTGGCGATGCAAAAAATGCAAGTACTGTTTCAAAATTCTTATTGCGATTTAAAAGGCCATCAAAAAAAACAAGAGCTAGGTATTCTTTTATATTAGGTCAATTAGCCGAAGAGAAAAAAGATAATCGAAAAGCCATTCAATATTATAAAAAAGTAATTGCTTTAAAACCTGATTATGAGTTTGTGTTTAATGCTAAAATGAAACTAGCAAGATTGGTTGATATAAAATCAGGTAATATTCCTAAGCTAAAACGTGAGTTAGTTAAAATGACGCGCGATATAAAAAATACCGAGTACTTGGATGTTATTTACTACACTTTAGGTGAAATTTTTGAAAGAGAAAAAAATGATGCTGAAGCAATAGTTAACTATAAGTTGTCTGTTAAAAACAGTACTCAAAATCCCAAACAAAAAGCATTGTCTTATCTTAAATTAGGAGAAATCAGTTTTGAGCAAGCAAACTATACTGCCTCTGGCGCTTACTATGATAGTACCATGATTACATTGCCTAAGGATTATAGAGATTATGCCATTATTAGTAAACGAAAAGAAACCCTTGAAACATTAATCGGTTATATTAGAACGATACAACGTGAAGATAGTTTGCAGCGAATTGCAAACATGAATGAAAGTGATAGAACTCGTTTCATCACAAAAATGATTACAAAAATTGAAGAAGAAGAAGAAAGAAAAAAAGAAGAGGCTGAAGCTCTGCAATCACAAAACACTAATCCAAATCCCAACACCCCTACTCCAATAGCTAATAATGGTTTGCCAACTGTTAGTAACGGACAAAAAGGCGAATGGTATTTTTATAACCAAACTACATTGAGCTTTGGCTTAAACGACTTCATTAAAAAATGGGGGAATCGTAAATTAGAAGATAATTGGAGAAGAAGTCAGAAAGCATTAATATTTGAAAACCAACCCAATGATTCTATTTCTGACCCAGCTGTGGTAGGCACTAAAGTTAAAAAAACTAGTGATAAAAAAAGTGTTGACTATTATTTAACCGATTTACCTTTGTCAGATTCTTTAATGCAACGTTCTACCAAGCGTATTATTGACGCCTATTACAACTTAGCAAGTACATATAAGGAAGAGCTAAACAACAACAAAAAAGCCATTGCTACTTTTGAAGAATTAAACAGACGTTATTCAGATAATAAATATAAGCTGTCCACTTATTTTCAATTGTATCGAATCTTTACTTCTATTAAAAACAAGGAGCAAGCTGATTATTATAAAAATAAATTGCTGAACGAGTACCCAAATAGTGAATATGCTCAAATAATTAAAAATCCAAATTATATTTCTGATAAAGCAGCTCAAAAAGGAGAAGTAGAACTATTTTATAATGATACTTATAACGAATACAGCTCTAATAATTTTAGCGTAGCCTATAGTAAGTGTAGCGAAGCAGAATCAAAGTTTGGCAAAAACGACTACGCACCAAAATTTGCATTTATTAAGGCTATTAGTATTGGAAAATTAAAAGGCGTTGATTCGTTAGATGCTGCCTTAAAATTAGTACAAGTATTATACCCTAAAGACCCAGTTACAAAACAAGCTCAAGATATTATAGAGCTCATATACAATAGCAAACATCCTAGTGAGGCAACCGCAACAGATAATGTTAACAGAACCGATACATTTAGTTTAGATTTAAGCTCTCAACATTTTGTGGTAGCCATTTGTCCTGATGATGCAGCTATTGCCAATGCGTTTAAATCAGCTTTGGCTGATTATAATAATGATTTTTATAGCAACTCTAATTTATCTATATCAAGTAGTTTGTTTGGTGCCGCCGATCAAATTACAAATGTCAAAACGTTTAAAAATTCGCAAGAAGCGATGGAGTATATTGAAAATTTGAAAAAAGACAAAACAGTGTTTTCGGGTAAAGTAAAAATCGAAATGTTTACAATAATGGCTATATCTGCCGATAATTTACCGAGATTATATAAGAAAAAACAGGTTAGCTATTACAAACCTTTTTTCGACGACCATTATAAATAGTAGAAGTAATTTTATATATTCGTAATTCAAAAAATGAGCATGTTTCAAAAAGCAAATAAAACTTCGGATTCAAATGCCACATCCATTAACTTAATTGGTAATGGAACTATTATTACTGGTAATATTAAATCGAATGGTGATATTAGAATAGATGGCACTTTAAAAGGCAATCTTTCTATATCTGGAAAATTAGTAGTTGGCCCCTCTGGCAACATTGAAGGCAATGTAGTTTGTCAAAATGCAGATATCTCAGGGGAAATTAATGGTAAGGTAAGCGTAAGCGAGTTATTATCTTTAAAAGCTAGCGCAAAATTGTTAGGCGATATCATTACTGGAAAAATATCAATTGAACCAAATGCAACCTTTACAGGAACGTGTAATATGGGGGCCGTTGTAAAAAATATAACTAATGTCAACGAACCCAGAGAGCGAGAAAAAGCAGTCCAAACCGCTTAATGCCTATGCCAAGTATAGTTCATTGGGAATACAGATGGCTGTGATCATTGGTGCTGGATGTTATGGCGGATATAAGCTCGATGAGTATTATAATAACACCAATTCAGTTTTCACTATTATTTTAAGTCTAGCGTCTATAGGACTAGCAATGTATGTAGTTATTAAAGACATCATTAAGTCCAGTAAATAAAAATATGCAACATCAAAAAAAATATTATTTGCAATTCATTCTCGTTTGTGTAGGCGGCTTATTATTGTCGTATGGCCTAAGTCAGGTAGAAACGCGTTTTTTAGCTACTAACCATTTCTGGATTCCAATCGTGTTTTTTGCAATTACCACTTTGGGCACAAATGCTTTATTAACCAAAGGTGATAAACACTCTAAAGAATTTGTTTTTAAATCATTAGCTATGACTATGGCTCGTTTATTAGTATGTATGGTTTTTGTGTTTGTGTACTCGCTTGTAAACAAATCGGACGTGCTTGCTTTCAGTTGTCATTTTATGGTTCAGTATGTATTGTTTACCGTTTTTGAAATGTCATCTTTATTAAAGTACATTAAACAAGCCGATTAACATCCTAAAACACCAATCAACAATTTCTTTTCTCTCATATTTCAAAAGCCCTACCTTTAACATAACAAACACAAATAACATGAAATAGTCATGTTGCCGATAGCACAAATACGAATGAAGATAACACGACTAAACCATATGACAATTAAAAACAATAAATATCTACATATGAAAAAAATCATACTATCAACGGTAGCGGTTTGCTCACTAGCATTTGCTCAAGCACAATCTCAAGCACCATATCAAGGCCCACTTACCAATATGAAAGGTAGCGAATACAAGTTTACAGTTGTAAAAAGTTTAGACGCAACTGCGGTTCAAAACCAAGGCAATACAGGAACCTGCTGGTCCTTTTCTTCTATGTCGTTTTTTGAAAGCGAATTGATCCGCATGGGAAAAGGAAAAGATTTTAATATGGCCGAAATGTTTGTGGCTCGCAAAGCTTATCCATTAAAGGCAGATAACTATGTGCGCATGCACGGAAGAGCCAACATGGCCGAAGGTGGTGGTTTTTCGGATGTAGTAAATGTAATTAAACGTTACGGAATGGTTCCGGAAGATGTTTATACAGGTAAAAAAAATCCGAAAGAAAATCATAATCACTCGGTTTTAGAAGCCACTTTAAAAGGAATTGTTGGCGCAGTTGGTAATGACAACAACAACAAAATTGATTTTGAAGCAATGCACCAGTCTATAGAAAGCACCTGTGACGCCTTTTTAGGAAAAGCTCCTGAAAAGTTTACTTACAAAGGAAAAGAATATACGCCAAAATCGTATTACGAAGCAACCGGATTGAACATTGACGATTACATATTTGTAACATCATTCACGCATCATCCTTTTTATAGCAAATTTACGTTGGAAGTTCCAGATAATTGGAACTGGGATCAAATGTATAATGTGCCGCTAAATGAATTCCAGGAGATTATGACTAACGCTATCAATACAGGATTTTCTTTTGCGTGGGCGTCTGACGTAAGTGAAAAAGGATTCAAATTCAAAGATGGTTTAGCAATTGTTCCAGAAACACCAATTACAGATATGAGTGATGATGAGAAAGCAGAATTAGTAAAAAAACCTCATACTCAGTTTAAAGTAACCCAAGAAAATCGTCAAACTGCTTTTGATAATTACGAAACACAAGACGATCACGGAATGCATGTAGTTGGCATTGTAAAAGACCAAAACGCCACACCTTACTATATTGTAAAAAACTCTTGGGGTAAAGATAGAAATGAGTGCGATGGTTATTTTTATGCTTCAGAAGCTTATGTGCTATACAAAACAACTAGCATCATGTTGCATAAAAAAGCATTGCCAGTTGCTATTGCTAAGAAATTAGGCATCGTTCAATAAGCGTTAAATAAAACTAATTAAAAGTCCTTAGTGAAAAACTTTCGCTAGGGGCTTTTGATTTTATGTTAATTTTGAAGAAACAATAATTTGATAATGGAAGAAAACGCGTCGAACGAGAATAGAAAGAAATCAGGCTTGCTTTGGATTTTAATTGCACTGTTAGCAATTACTAATGGTGTAACCTTTTGGATGTATTTACAAGAAAAAAATAAAGCAGCTAACGAAATAGTTGTCAAAGAACAAGTTATCGTAGAGCGTGATAATGTAAAAACCGATTTGCTACAATTACAAAAAGATTTCGAAAATCTACAAACAAACGATAAAAGTTTACAAGCAGAAATTGAAGCGAAAAAGGCAGAAATTGCTCAATTATTAGTAGATGCCGAAAAACATAAAGGTGATGCCTACATCATTTCTAAATTAAGAAAAGAATCTGAAACTCTTCGTCAAATTATGAGAGGTTATGTAAGAACAATTGACTCTTTAGGAACCTTAAATAAAACCTTAATCGTAGAGAAAGATAATG
This sequence comes from Bacteroidia bacterium, assembly GCA_046594225.1. Lineage (GTDB taxonomy): Bacteria > Bacteroidota > Bacteroidia > B-17B0 > Aurantibacillaceae > UBA4416. The sequence goes on along the minus strand of JBKJPW010000037.1, from coordinate 33,573 downwards.
TGTTAAAAGAATTAGATAGCGAAAAAGGAAAAACCACCACGTTAAATAAAGAGAAGGAAGTGTTAAGTGCAACCATTCAAAAAGGTTCAATTTTATCCTGCTCTAATATTGTTGCAAAGGGAGTTAAGTTTAAGAGTGGTGGTAAAAAAGAAAATGAAACCACCAAAGCTTCTCGTGTACAAAAAATTAAAGTGTCGTTTACTTTAGGAGAAAACAAAATTGCAAGGGCTGGAGAGAAAACTGTGTTTATAAGAATTGTTACTCCTGATGGAAAAGAAATGGCAAAAAATTATGACGATAATTATCGTTTTACGTTTGATAAATCTAGTGGTTATTTTGCCGGTAAACAAGCTCTAAATTACGCAAACGCAGAAATTAGTGGTGTAACTTATTGCGAAGGACAAGGCGAATTAGTGCCAGGCAATTATATTATAGAAGTGTCTTGCGACGGTGTTATTATTGGAGGAACAAGCTTACGCTTAGATTAATTTTATTTTCGTCAATAAAAAAAGTGCTAATCATATTAGCACTTTTTTTATGTCCTTACTTTTTTGGATTTGCTTTTTTAGGCGATAATGGTTTGTTTTTTTTAGGAACCACCATCACTTCTCCCATTTTTTGATGTGTTTCTGGCTTAGGCTCTACACATTTCACTTTCCCTTTTATTACGTTATTATTTTGTTCTGACTTAACAACAGTTTTTATAGTATCTTTTTTAGGTGGCATTGCTCGTACACCACCCATAATAGAATGGTCAACTTTTATTTCAACATCTCCTTTTTCGTGAATAGTGCTTTGTGCAGAACCAGATGATGCATTAAACAACCACATTCCAAACGTAAGATATAAAATGACAGCAAAACGTTTAGTGAAATTAAAGCCTCTAAACTCATTATAAAAGGCATCAAAACTTAAGGAAGTCAATTGTGTTTTTTCGAAACGACCACATATTTTTTCATCTTGTTTAGCAGAAAAAAAATCTTTGATTTCGTCGAGAGATTTGTTACTGAAATCAACTACTGTTTTTACACATTTGCCACAAAAGGCACCTTGTTCGTTTGGTGTAAAAGATTCCCAGTTTTCGTGACAAGGCTTTTTAATTGAGATTTCCATAATTATATGTTTTTGCAATTAAGATGCCACGAAAAAACAAATTCCATAAATGGATTGAATTTTATTTAAACTCATTAATCCATTCAAAAAAATTATAATACATTTTGGCATCCGTACTAGTGGGTATTTTTTATTTTTCTGATACATTAGTTTTTTTATTGTATACATTTGAGTTTAATAATCTGTAAATCTCTATTTCAAATAAATATCAAAAAAAGCAAAAACATGAAAACAAAAAGATCAATCATCAAATTTTTAACTGTCGTTACTTTATTGTTAAGCAGCATTTTTACTACTAATGCAAACAATGTTAATATTACAGGCACATCCGTTTCTGGTTCAAACATTACATTTAATATTAGCTGGGATAATAGTTGGAATGCTAACGTAGCTCCAAATAATTGGGATGCGGTTTGGGTATTTGTTAAATATCAAGATTGCGCTACTAAATTATGGAGTCACGCCAATTTAAGCACACTTGCTGGTGATCATTCAGCAGGCGCGCCATTACAAGCAGATCCTGTATCTGATGGAAAGGGCGTGTTTATTCGCAGAAGCGCTTTAGGTGGCGGAAATATTGGAAGCACCTCTATTACTTTAAAAATGACGATTGCTGCCGGAACCTATAATTACAAAGTTTATGGTATTGAAATGGTAAACGTTCCTCAAGGTAATTTTGAAATTGGAGACGGAACAAGCACTTCAACATATAATAGTTATACTGTTACCGCAGCCTCTCAATCAGGCGGTTTATCTTCTGCTGTTTTAGGAGGAGCTTCTGTAGCGGTGCCTTCTACATTCCCTATGGGATATAATTCTTTTTATTGCATGAAATATGAAATTACACAAGAGCAATACGTTGAATTTTTAAACTCATTAACTTACACGCAACAAGCAGCAAGAATAATCGCTGACCCTATTAACCCTGCAGGAACGTATGCTTTTGGAAATGCATACCGAAACGGGATTCGTATTTCTGTCCCAGGTAGTAACGCTGCATTACCGGCTGTTTTTGCGTGTGATGCTTCTGCTGGTATAGAAAATAATTCTGATGATGGGCAAAACATTGCTTGTACTTATTTAAGTTGGGGTGATTTAGCTGCTTATTTAGATTGGTCGGCTTTACGCCCTATGACAGAACTAGAATATGAAAAAGTGTGTAGAGGCCCAATGCCACGTATTGCTGGCGAATACCCTTGGGGAAGCATAAATATAACGCAAGTATACAATACCTTGGGCGGCTTAGTAAATGATTTCACGGCTTCAGAATCTTATTCTCCTGCATCTAACGGCCTATGTGCTTATGGTGTTGGCTCAAGCTCAGGAGCTTATGGTCCATTAAGAGCAGGTGTATTTGCCACAGGAAGTTCAGGAAGAGAATCTGCGGGAGCTGCCTATTATGGCGCCATGGAATTAGGAGGGAATATGTATGAAAGAGCAATTACAACAAGTAATGCAAGTGGCGTGGCTTTTACTGGGGCTTTAGGTGACGGAACATTATTGACTAGCGGAGATGCAAATGCTACATCGTGGCCAAGCCCTGCCACTGCAATAGGTGTCGGTCAAAGAGGAGGACAATGGGTAAGTGCCGCAACATTAGTTCGTACATCTGACAGATCTCAAATGGCAGCAGTTGATGCAGCTCGTACGTATTTAATGGGTGGAAGAGGAGTAAGATAAGTTATTTCTCTTATTTACATTTTTATTTATAATGTCAATCACTATTAAACATATCATAACATGATAAAAGCAACTAAATATTATATAGTTGTATTTTTAGCACTGCTATTAATTCCGTTCTACAGTAACGCTCAGTATAATGGCGGAATTGGATCGGGTGCAAAGGCAGAAACATATACCATTACTTCTTGTTCAACTCCACCGCAATTTTTTGCATATTTTGGAGGAGTAGGCACGCCCAGTAGTTTAGATATGGTTAATTATACAAGCTGTTCAACTCCACCGCAATTTTTTGCTTATATGGGCGGTTCAGAAGACGGAGCGCATGCAGATCAACTGAATTTAACAACATGCTCAACACCGCCGCAATTTTTTGCATACATGGGTGGCGCCGAAGATGGCGCTGGTATGGAAACTATTATAACAACAACCTGTTCAACTCCACCGCAATTTTTTGCTTATATGGGAGGCGCCGAAGATGGATTAAGTGTAGGGACTTTAACTAACTGTTCAACAAACCCGCCTGTTGCTAACTTCTCAGCAAACTCAACAACGGTTTGCGCAGGAAGTAGTATTTCTTTTACTGATTTATCTTTAAATACTCCTGTTATATGGGCTTGGGCATTTGCCGGAGCAACACCTTCGGTTTCTACTAACCAAGCGCCGAACGTTACTTATAATACTCCTGGAGTTTATAGTGTAACATTAACAGCAACAAACGCTAATGGAAGTAATACAGCAGTTTTAACTAACTATATTACTGTTAATGCCATACCATTTGCGGATGCTGGAAATAATACAACCATTTGTAACGGAAATTCAACCGTATTAAATGCAACAGGAGGAACATCATATAGCTGGACACCAAGTACCGCACTAAGTTCTACTAGTATTTCTAATCCGATAGCAAATCCAACAACAACCACTATTTATACGGTTAATGTTACAAACAATGGTTGTTCTAAAACAGACGTGGTAACTATTTCTGTTACTGCGCCTCCAATAGCAAATGCAGGCGTAGACATGAATGTATGTTTAGGATCTACGGCTACTTTAAATGCTAGTGGCGGAACGTCTTATCTTTGGTCGCCAGCAACAGGGCTAAGCTCTACCACCATTGCAAACCCAGTTGTAAATACAACTGTTACTACAACATACTCTGTAGTTGTTAGTAATGGCGGATGTTCAAATGCAGATGCGATGACGGTAACGATTAACGCCTTGCCTACAGCAGATGCTGGAACCAACGTTATAATATGTAAAGGTAATTCAACAACGTTGAATGCTTCGGGTGGCGTATCTTATACATGGACTCCCGCAGCAAGTTTGAATTTTCCAAACAGCGTCAATCCAATTGCCAGCCCAACTCTTACTACAAATTACACAGTAACTGTAAGCAATGGGACATGTACCGCTAATGATGTGGTAACAGTTTCTGTTACACCATTGCCAATTGCCAATGCAGGGCCCGATGTGTCTATTTGTAGCGGCGCTTCTACAACACTTGGTGCAAGCGGAGGAACATCATATAGTTGGACGCCTTCTACGGCATTAAGTTCTTCATCCATTTCAAACCCGGTTGCAAGTCCAACTGTTACAACTAATTATACTGTAACGGTAATCAACAATGGCTGTACTTCAACGGATGTTGTAAATATTGCCATTACTCCTCCACCAACAGCAAATGCAGGATCAGATGTCAACGTGTGCATGGGTGCAAGCGGTTCTTTAAACGCAAGTGGTGGCTCAACATACCTTTGGTCTCCTGCAACTGGCTTAAGTTCTACTACTGTTTCAAATCCAATTGTAAATACTACAGTTACCACAACGTATACTGTACAAGTTAGTAACGGAGCTTGTTCAGGGTCTGATCAGGTTGTTGTAAATGTAAATGCTTTGCCACTAGCAGATGCTGGAACAAATGCAATAATTTGTGACGGAAACTCAACAACCTTGAATGCTTCGGGCGGTGTATCTTATACCTGGACCCCAACGTCAACTTTAAATTTTCCTAACAGTGTAAGTCCAACTGCCAATCCAACAACAACAACAATATATACGGTGACGGTAAGCAATGGAACATGTACTGCTAATGATGTAGTAACAGTTTCTGTAACACCATTACCAAATGCAAATGCAGGAAGTGATATAACTATGTGTAGTGGTGCATCAGCAACATTAAGCGCTAGTGGTGGCACATCTTATAGTTGGGCCCCCGCTACAGGTCTAAGTTCTACATCTATTGCAAACCCAGTGGCTAGTCCAACTGTTACAACAAATTATACGGTTACTGTGACTAATAATGGTTGTTCATCAACAGATGTGGTTAATATAACTATTGGCTCGTCTTTAATTGCTGATGCAGGAACAAATACAGTTATTTGTAACGGACAAGCTACAACACTAAATGCAACCGGAGGAACAACTTATAGCTGGTCACCTTCAACAGGATTAAGTTCTACAATAATTTCTAATCCTTCGGCTAGTCCAACAATTACAACCGTATACACAGTAATGGTTTCTTCGGGAGCTTGTATGGCAACAGATGCCGTTACTATTACTGTAAATCCAACACCAACTGTTGCAATCACAGCAAGTGGGCCAACAACGTTTTGTAATGGTGGCAGTGTAGTATTATCGGCAAGTAGTGCTAATAGTTATACCTGGTCAACCGGAGCTAATACATCTTCAATAAGTGTTTTAACTTCAGGAAATTATAATGTTATAGTTTCTAATACTTTTGGTTGCACCAACACATCAAACTTAGTTACTGTTACTGTATATACGCCAGCCGTAACAAGCATTACAGCATCAGGGCCAACTACATTTTGTAATGGAGGTAATGTTATATTATCTGCAAATACTGGTACAACTTATGTTTGGTCAACTAGTGCAAATACGCAAACAATTAATGTTACATCAACTGGCACATACAGTGTAAGTGTTGACGATGCTAACGGTTGTGGAACTGGTACCGCATCATTAACTGTAACCGTTAATCCTAATCCATCGGTTCCAGTAATTACAAATGGAGGGTCAACAAGTATTTGTATTGGAGATACCGTAAAATTATATTCAGATGCGGCCAATAGTTATTTATGGTCTAATGGGGCTATTACTTCTTCAGTGGCTATAACTACTGCTGGCACATATAGCGTTACTAACTATAATAGTTTTGGTTGCGGAACTACATCTTCGGGTATTACTGTCGCAGTAAACGATCCATTAGCTGATTTTACAGGAACGCCAACATTAGTATTTATACCTAGTGCAGTAACAACATTCTCAGCTAATACAACTGGTTTTGCTCCGTATATTTATTCATGGAGTTTTGGAGATGGAGGAACATCATCCTCTGCTTCGCCGAGCCATACCTACAATGCTGTTGCATTTAGAACGGTGACACTTACTGTAACAGATAATACGGGCTGCTCAAAAACGTTAATTAAGCCAGACTACATTCAGGTAGAGCAATTGTTTCCGAGTACAGCTATGACAACGGGAACTTCACTTGATATAACCGGTGTATCGTTTGAAACTCCTGTAACGGGAATTATGACTTTAACCGATGGTAACTGTGTGATAAGTATAGATAGTGGTAAAGTATTTACGCCATTACCAACGGGGAATACGGAACCACTAACCGGAACATGCATTATGCCAGGGAAGTGGTTTGTAACAGGAAAAAACGGTACCATTTTAGTTTCTACAAATAACGGTACGAACTGGGCTCCTTTTACAACTGGTACTATCGAAGACTTTCAGGCGTCTCATTTCTCAAGCACAGTGCTTGGGCACGCAGTTGGTAAAAACGGAACCATTCAAAAATATGATGGAGTTTCATTTACACCCGAATTATCTGGTACCAGCGAACATCTAAACGGCGTGTTTGAATTAAGTAATGGTAACGCCTTTGCTGTTGGTGATAATCAAACTATTTTATCATACGATGGAGTATCTTGGTCAGCACAAACATCGCCCTTAAATTTTAATATTAAAGACATACGATTCTCATCCAATCTGCTTGGTTATGCTGCGGGAAGTGGTGGTGTTATTCTTCAAACTCTTGATGGGGGAACGAACTGGTTGCCAACACTAACTGGTGTAGATGTTGATTTCAATAGTATTGAAACTCGCTCAGATACGGCGTGGGCAACAGGAACCGGAGGTATTGTTTATAAAACTGTAGATAACGGCGCCAACTGGGTACGATATTCTGTTGGTTATACAGATGATCAAAGCCAATTGCGTGTATCTGGTGGCGGCAAAGGGCATGTTGTTGGTAATGCAGGAAATGGAAGATATTTTAATAATACAGACAGTAGCGGAGTTATCACCTCCGTTCCAACTAAGACTAATGTTATGAATACCTTTGATTTATATCCAAACCCAGCAAAAGACCAAATTACTATTTCGGGTTACTTAGCTGCATCACAAAAAATGACAATAGACATTAAAGATGTGCAAGGCAGACAGGTGAAGCAATTAATTAACTCTACCTTCAATGGACAATATGTAGAAAAAGTAAATACAGAAAATTTTATTCCTGGCATTTATTTCGTTCACATTCACATTGGCAATCAATCAATGGTAAAAAAATTAATCATAATGAAGTAAGTTCATTCAATCTGAATTAATAAATTAAAACCCATGGGATAAATCTCATGGGTTTTTCGTTTAATATGCTATTTTTGTTTTAGTAATTATTAGAATAAACTATCGCCTTTCATATTGAAATACCGTTACCAAATAATTGTCTGCCTGTTTTGCATTTTTTTAACATCTCCTATTTATGTTATCGCACAAACGCAGGAAGGCACTCCGTTTATTAGAAACTACTCCCCAAAAGAATATAGCGCTTCTAGTGGTAATTGGGTAATTGCTCAAGACCAAAGAGGCGTTATGTATTTTGGAAATGCAGAAGGTGTGTTAGAATATGATGGTAATAACTGGAAACTATTTCCAGTAGCTAATAGTTCAGTTGTTCGCTCTTTAGCAATTGATAGTAGTGGGATAATTTATATAGGTGCTGTTGGAGAATTTGGTTACCTATCCCCAAACGAAAACGGCTTAATGACTTATCACTCCTTGGTAAATAAATTACCCTTGGATGAACAAGATTTTAGAGATGTATGGAAAACGTATGCCACTCCTGATGGTATCTACTTTCAAACATTTTCAAAACTAATTCGGATAAAAAACAATACGATTAAAATTTGGAAGCCCGAAACCTCTTTTCATTTTAGTTATTTTGTACGAAATAAATTTTATATAAATGAAAAGGGACAAGGATTAAAAGAAATAGTTGGAGATAAACTCCAATTGGTAAATCGTGGGTCTGTGTTCTCAGATTTAAGAATTTACAGTATGTTATCTTACTCGGGTAATAGTATACTAATTGCAACCAGAGAAAAAGGATTGTATTTGATGAAAACAAATCTTAGCGCAAAAGATTCTTCTATAACATATTTAGATACTAAATCTAACGAGCATTTAATAAATGATCAAGTATATGGAGGTGTTGCATTAAAGAATGAAAAGTTTGCTTTTGCTACCTTAACCAATGGCGTAATGATTGTTGGACTTGATGGAGAGATTGTTCAGGTCTTAAATAAAAAAAATGGCTTACAAGATGATATAGTAAAATATGTAGCAACAGATAATCAAAATGATTTATGGGTTGCTTTAGGGAAAGGAATTTCTCATGTTGAAATTTCTTCACCACTCACTTCAATAAACGATGCGCAAGGCTTAAGTGGTTTTGTAGAAGATATTATTAAGTACAAGGGGACACTTTATGTAGCCACCTCACTTGGTTTGTTTGCATCTGTTGACAATCATTTTGTTCCTGTTAACGGAATTAATTCTCAAGCATGGTCACTACAAAAATTTATAACAAAAAAAGATACACTTCTTTTAGTGTCCTGTGAATCTGGAATTTTTGAAATCAAAAACACGAGTAGCTTCTTAATACAGGAAAACTTTGGATTTGCATTGAAACAATCAAAAAAAGAGCCTAAAAGATTATTTATAGGAATGGGAGATGGAATCTCATCTATTAAATATGAAAATAATAGTTGGATTGATGAAGACTATTTGAAAGGAATAGATATAAAAATTCAAAGTATTGCCGAAGATGAAAAAGGCGATTTGTGGCTTGGAACACCTGTTAACGGTGTTATAAAAATCAAGTTTGATTCGGGTAAAATAACACCAGATAGTTTGATTACATCTTGGAATTCAGTTTATAAGATTTTTACTTACGACACAGCAAATGGATTACCTGAAATGGAAAATAACATTCCATATAATTTTAAAAACAAAATTATTTTTGCTTCCAACGAAGGTCTATATGAATTTCATGAAAAAAAAGCATCTTTTATTCATTCGTCTTTATTAAAAACAGAAATTGGGAATTCCCAAGTCTATCGTTTTGCAGAAAAAGATAGCACTGCAATTTGGATGTTTACAGTTAAAGCAGGTAAAATAAAAGAAACCGGAGTTGCCTATTTAGATAAGCAAAATGTATATACCTGGTTTACTCAACCTTTTCGGAAAATATCTGATTGGGAAATTCATGCCATATATCCTGATGAAAACGAAATAACGTGGCTTGGAGCTCCTGATGGTCTATTACGATATGATGCTACTATTAAAAAAGAATACACTGTTCCGTTTTATACGCTCATCAGAGAAGTGAGATTAGAAAAAGATTCGGTGTTATTTGGTGGAAATTTTTACAATACAAAAAACGGAATTAATCTGCCAGTTACTTCACAACAAGATGCATTAAAACCTTTAATTGATTATAATCAAAACACACTCACGTTCTATTTTTCGGCAACTAACTTCAGCGACAACAAAAACAACACTTTTTCTTTTTATTTGGAAGGCGATGATAAAGGATGGTCTGCATGGTCTAGAAAAAATGAAAAAGAATATTCTGACTTGAAAGAAGGAGAGTATATTTTTCACGTAAAAGGAAAAAGTATTTATGGAGTTGAGGGCATAGAATCAAGCTACACATTTACCATTCTACCTCCTTGGTATCGTACTATTTGGGCATACATAGGGTACGTAGTTAGTTTTGCATTATTTGTATATGCCATCATCCGCATAAGTGTGAGGCGATTAGTAAAAGCAAAAAATCAATTAGAAAAAATAGTCAAAGAGCGCACTGCCGAAGTTGTTGAGCAAAAACATTTAATTGAAGAAAAACATAAAGAAATAACTGACAGTATTAATTATGCCGAACGGATACAACGAAGTTTTTTGGCAACAAAAGATGTGTTAGATGAAAACCTAAAAGACTATTTTGTTTTCTTTAAACCAAAAGACGTGGTAAGTGGAGATTTTTATTGGGCGGCTTCGACAGGCTCAACCACCAATAACCAATTTATTTTAGTTACCGCAGATAGCACAGGTCATGGTGTGCCTGGAGCTATTATGAGTTTACTCAATATTACTAGTTTAGAAAAAGCTATTGAACATCACACAAAACCTGCCGAGATTTTAAACTATACTCGAAAAAGTATTATTGAACGCTTAAAAAAAGATGGCAGTGCTGAAGGTGGTAAAGATGGTATGGACTGTAGTTTAATTGCTTTTGATTTTTCAAATAATAAAATGGTTTATGCCGCTGCAAACAATCCTGTTTGGATTGTTAGAAAAAATGAAGAGGGTATTTCTGAAATTATAGAAACAAAGCCTGATAAAATGCCTGTTGGTAAACACGACAAACAAGATGTTCCTTTTTCTCAACACGAAATAATTTTACAAAAAGGAGATGTTGTTTATACGCTAACAGATGGCTTCCCAGATCAGTTTGGTGGCGAAAAAGGTAAAAAATTTATGAGCAAAAATTTACGTGAACTATTGGCTTCAAATTCTCATTTATCAATGCCTGAACAAAAAACATTATTAGAAAATACATTTAAAAATTGGGTCGGTAATTTGGAACAGATTGACGACGTGACAATTATTGGCGTGAGGATTTAATACGAATTATTTTAAAATCACTTAAGCTCCTAATTTTTGGTTCCCACTTTTTTAGAAAATGTTTAAAATGAGAGGTTATTTGAATCTACGGTAGCTATTGCAAAAATCATAAAGGGTTTCGTATTTATACATCATTAAAAGTGAGTTTTTTGTAAAGAATAATTTTTATTATATAACATTTTTTCTTGTTTAAACCCATTCTTTGTCTGTGATACTTCTATCACAATTAAATAAGACAAGATGAAATCGAAAAACATATGGATAACCGCAATTACAACTCTATTTATAACGATTTTTGCTATTTCCTGTAAAAAGGATAAATATGTAGAATCAGTTGGGGTATGCCCTATTGTAATAGCAACAAATCCCAAACACCAAGCTGTTAATGTTCCCATTAACCAAACTATTACTGCAACGTTTAATGAAAACATGAATGCAGCAACTATTTCAAATTCATCATTTATGATTATGAAGGGGTCAGTAGTTGTTCCTGGCTCATTATCTTACAATGAAGCTAATTTTACTATTACATTTATCCCAAGCACTTACCTTACGGCCAGCACAATGTACACTGGAAAAATCTTAACAACAGTTAAAGATGCTACGGGTAATGCTTTGCAAACCGATTACATCTGGACCTTTACAACAACTGCTCCAGATTTGATTGCACCAATTGTCATATCTACTAGTCCAGTAAATAATGAAACCAATGTAGCTCTTAATAAAATTGTTAGGGCCACGTTTAGCGAACCAATGAATCCTTCAACCATTTCAAATTCAACCTTTATTGTTAAACAAGGTGGCTCAGTGGTGACAGGAACTGTTTCATATAGTGGTTCAACGGCATATTTTAAACACACTACCAATTTTTTACCAGGCTCTACCTATAATGCTACCATTACAACAGGCGCTAAGGATTTAGCGGGTAACGCATTAGCAAGCAATTATACGTGGACTTTTGATACAGGCATTACTACTTCAACTGGTGGGCCTGATGTTGACCTACAATCAGCTGACCAATTTGGTATTCTTGCTGGTGTTGGTGTTAGTAATAATGCAGGCTTTAGTGAGATTCACGACATGAATGTTGGAATAAGCCCTGGAGTTCGTTCTTCTGTAACTGGGTTTCCTCCTGCTATTGTTGTAAATGGTGCTATTTTTGCATCTGACGACAGTGCTCCCGCAGGCGTTGCAGCAATGTTAACTCAAGCTAAACAAGATTTAACCGACGCATATCTTTTTGCGGAAGGCGCAAGTTCTCCTGCACCCGCTACTGTAGCTGGCGATATTGGTGGAACAACTCTTGCTCCAGGTATTTATAAATCAACCTCTACGCTTTTAATACAATCAGGTGATTTAACACTTGATGCAGGTGGTAATCCTAATGCCGTTTGGATTTTTCAAATAGCATCTGATTTTACAACAGTTGGTGGTGCAGGTGGAAATGTTATTCTTAGTGGTGGCGCTCAAGCTAAAAATGTTTTTTGGCAAACAGGTAGTTCAGCAACTATAGGAGATTTTACAGCCTTTAAAGGAAATATTTTGGCATTAACATCCATTACAATGAATTCAGGAGCAACAGCAGTTGGCAGAATGTTAGCCAGAAACGGATCTGTTGTGTTAACAAGCACAAACATTATTAATAAGCCATAAAATAATTAAGACGTATGACAACGAAAAATAATTTAAAAAACAGAACGCAAATTTTACGCGCTCCCCATAAGTTAATTAAAGGATTAGTGGTAGGTGCATTAATTTTTACAAACTTAAGTAATACTTTACAAGCACAAGAAGCAACATACACAAGACCTTCTTGGTGGTTTGGTGCAGCCGCAGGCGCTAATTTTAATTTTTACCGCGGAAGCACGCAAAAATTAAATGAAGACTTAACCGTACCTACTGCTTTTCATAATGGTAACGGTGTGGGGCTTTACCTTGCACCTCTTGTTGAATACCATAAGCCTGAATCAATGCTGGGCGTGATGTTCCAAGCGGGATACGATGGCAGAAGTGGTAAGTTTAAAGAAATTAAAACCCCTTGTAACTGCCCTGCAGATTTATCAACTAAAATGAGTTACATTACAATAGAACCCAGTTTACGTTTTGCTCCATTCAAATCTGACTTTTATTTATATGCTGGCCCTCGATTAGCTTTTAACGTTGCAAAATCATTTGTATATCAGCTAAAAACTAATCCAGATTATCCTGATCAAGCTACTAATCCAGCTGTAGAAGGAGATTTAAGTGATGTAAATAACATGCTTGTATCTATGCAAATTGGAGCGGGTTATGATATTCAATTATCATCAAAAAATAAACATACACAGTTTGTGTTATCTCCATTTGTATCCTTTCAACCATATTTTGGTCAATCTCCACGATCCATTGAAACATGGAATGTGACAACATTAAGAGTTGGAGCAGCCATTAAATTTGGACGCGGTCATAAATCTTCTTCTACTGATGCAGCGGCAATCGTTCCAGAAAAAAACACGCCGCCAACGGATGTGGTAGCAGCAAATGGTGATGTTCAGTTTTCAATTTATTCTCCAAAAAACATTCCCGTTGAGCGAAGAGTAAGAGAAACTTTTCCGCTTCGCAATTACATATTCTTTGATAAAGGATCAAAAGAAATTCCAAATCGATATGTTTTGCTTAAAAAAGAGGAAGTAAAAGAATTTAAAGAAGATCAATTAGAAGTATTTAAATCAAAAAAATTATCTGGCCGCTCAAACCGACAAATGGTTGCCTATTATAATATCCTAAATATATTAGGCGACCGTATGAGTAAGAAACCTACAACTACTATTAAATTAGTTGGTTCATCAGAAACAAGTAATGAAGATGGAAAAGCGATGGCTGAATCAGTAAAAAGTTATTTAGTAAATACCTTTGGAATTGATGGGTCAAGAATTACTACCGAGGGTCGAAGTAAACCATTAATTCTTTCAGGAAAAGAAGGTGGCACTAAAGACTTGGAATTATTAAGCGAAGGAAACAGAAGGGTATCTATTGAAACTGTTTCTCCAACATTGTTAATGGAGTTTCAAAGTGGCCCAGATGCTCCATTGCAGCCAGTTGAAATAATGGATGTACAAAAAGCACCGCTTGATAGTTATGTAACGTTTAATGTTGATGGCGGAAAAGATGAGTTTTCTTCATGGGATTTAGAAGTTAAAGACGAAAAAGGAACTGTGCAAAAATTTGGCCCTTATTACCAAAAGAAATTAAGTATACCAGGAAAATCTATTTTAGGTAATCGTCCTCAAGGCGACTATAAAGTAACCATGATTGGTCATACAAAAAATGGCAAAACAATTAAAAAGGAAGCGCCTATGCACATGGTACTTTGGACACCGGGTAAAAATGAGGAAGGAATGAGATTCAGTGTAATATTTGAATATGACGAATCTGAAGTAAATACTATTTATGATAAGTATCTTACAAATGTAGTAACGCCAAAAATACCGCAAGGGGCAAGTGTTATTATTCATGGGCATACTGATGTTATTGGTGATGATGATCATAACAAAGAATTATCTATTAAGCGTTCACAAGATGTAAAAACGATACTCGAAAATGAATTAAAAAAATCGGGCAGAACCGATGTCAAATTTGAAGAATATGGATTTGGAGAAGAAGATAAATTATCGCCATTCGAAAACAAATATCCGGAAGAACGTTTTTATAACAGAACTGTTGTTATTGATATCATTCCAAAAGGATAACTTTTAAAACAAATTATTAAAAAAGACTTTTCGGTTTCGGAGAGTCTTTTTTTATTCTAGTATTAGTATTACAGATGAAATGGTTAAAGAAGTAGAAGAATCATTGGATAGCAAAGGTGTTTTTATGAAGACTTACAATATCAAGATTTACTCGAAAAACAAAGATTTATATCATGAAAAAATAAACTCTCTATATAAAATAAACTTATACTTTTACTTTCTCAATTATTTATAGACCTTTTAAATTAACCCTATGTCAATTAGCCAAAAATTGAAAGAACGTAACGGAGAGTTATGTGAATTGTGTAATAGTGAATCTGCAACTCATGAATATACTATATCTCCAAAAAATGATGGATCTATTGACAACCAAGTAGCATTATGCAATACGTGCTTAGAGGCTGTTGATAATAAAGAGGCCAGTTTTCATTGGCGGTGTTTAGAGGGAAGCATTTGGAGTTCTGAACCAAGTGTTCAAGCATTAAGTTATAGGATTTTACAAAACTATAAAGAAGAAGATTGGGCCAATAATTTAATGAGCTCTGTTGATTTAGATGAAAATGTAATTCAATGGGCTATGAGTGCGTTTGAAGTAGCCGATGTGCATAAAGATGCGTTTGGTAATACGTTAGAAAACGGTGATACAATTGTTTTAACTCAAGCTCTTAATGTAAAAGGAACAAACTTCACGGCTTCGAAAGGAACTGTTGTTAAGAAAATAAAATTAGTTCACGATAATACTGAACAAGTAGAAGGGAAAATTAATGATCAAACGATTGTGATACTTTGTAAATACACCAAGAAGAATTAGATAGAAAAATTTTTCAGAAGTAAAACAAATGCCAATTTTGTATTAACTTTATTTTCAAATGAACGGTATCATTATCTTTTTAGCAGCCTCACTAGCAAGTTTTATAGGATCATTACAACTGGGACCCGTAAATCTATTTGTAATTGATACTGCTTTAAATAAAAACAAGAATAGTGCATATTGGGTCGCTTTTGGTGGAATTATACCAGAGTTTATATATTGTGGACTTGCCGTATATTCTGGCACTTATTTTTTAAATAATCCAACTATTCTTATAGCCTTTAAAATTTTACTTATTATTATTTTAATATCTGTAGGCGTAATCTATTTACTAAAAAAACATAAATCGTTATCATTAGAATCGAAAGAAACAGTTTCTGAACCAACCAAGGTAAGTTACTTTATGAAAGGATTTTCACTGGCTATACTTAATCCTCAATTATTACCTTTTTGGATGTTTGTGATGGTGTACTTTAATTCTCTTAATTTTTTGGAATTGAAAACCGAACTTCATAATTTAGCGTACATAACAGGAGCAGGTTTTGGAGCATTCCTATTGCTATTCTCTATCATCTTAACTATTAACAAATTTAAGACGCGAATTTTAACGTATTTAAACAATAAATATTATTACAAAGTGTTAGGCGTTTTGTTTATTTGTATTGCTTTGCAGCAGTTATTTACAATTATATGAAGGAAGAAATTAAATATTGGTATTTAAAAAATCATAAACTTTTTGATCATCTATCGGATAACGATGTCGATGCACTTTGTATCATGTCGAGCTTTAAACAAGGAGATAAAAATGATATCATTCATTTTTCTGACTCAGATAAAAAAAGACTGTACACAATAAAACAAGGGATATTAAAAATTTGTCATCAAGACAAAGAAGGAAAGGAAGTTATTACTGAAATTTTAACTGAGCACGATATATTTGGTTATATAAGTTTAAGTAATTCAGACAGTAATATAAATGAGCAATACGCAGTTGTGTTAAGTGACAAATTAAGTATTTGCAGCTTTGAAGTTGAGAAATTTAAAGATGTTTTACAAAATAATGGAGATCTCTCGATAAAATACTCTGCATTGATAAACGAAAAATTGGTTTCATTTCAACAAAAATATTCTGATCTTGTTTTTAAAGATGTAACTACAAGAGTTTCTGAGTTCTTTAAACGCTATGCGAGTCATCATGCGAAAACCGTAAATGGTATTTTAGAAATGGAAATGGTACTTACGCATCAAGAAATAGCAGATTATACAGCTTCATCTCGCCAATCAGTAACAAGTATCGTTAACAAATTGGTAGAAGAAGGGAAAATTATATACGAAGGGCGTAAAAAAGTAATTATTCCTGATATAAATAAATTGTAAATTTCTAAATTGTCGTTTATCCGACATTTTGTATGTCAATTGTTCTCTACTTTTATTCAAAAAATGAGAACAATTATCCTTAGTTTTTTAATGCTAATTTACATTTGCTCAAAGTCTCAAAATGCAGAAGTTGACAAAATTAAAAAAGTGTACAATCTAACAAGTGGCAGTCTTGCTATTGAAGGTTATGATGTAATTGCTTACTATACCGGCAAGCCTAAAATGGGGTTTAAAAATTTTGCTAACATACATAGTGGTGTGACATACTATTTTTCATCGCAAACAAATCTAGATCTTTTTAAAAAATCACCAGAAAAATTTGAACCTGCTTATGGTGGCTGGTGTGCGTATGCGATGGGTAGTACAGGCGAAAAAGTAGAAATTGACCCTCTGACGTATAAAATCGTTGATGGCAAATTATATCTTTTTTATAACGCTTACTTTAACAATACATTACCAAAATGGAATAAAGACGAAAAGAATTTAAAAAATAAAGCAGATAAAAACTGGCTAACAATTTATAAATGAAAAAAATAATTTCTTGGATTGCAGCAATACTGCCTGCACTCATTATGCTTCAAACATTATATTTTAAATTTAGCGCCGCACCCGAAAGTGTTTATATTTTTTCGACACTTGGTATAGAGCCTTGGGGGAGAATTGGAAGTGGGGTAGCGGAATTAATCGCCTCTATTCTAATACTTATTCCTTCTACCAGATGGCTTGGAGCAACGTTGGGTTTGGGTATAATTTCAGGCGCTATTTTAACACACTTAACTCAACTTGGTATTGAAGTGCAAGGTGATGGTGGGTATTTATTTATTTTAGCAATTATTGTTTTTGCAGGATGTGGAATATGTTTGTATCTTGAAAAAGATAACCTAAAATCAATATATGCCCGTTTTTTCTCTACCAGATAAAAACACTATTAAATTATTACGAATTCCATTTTCGTTATTGTTAATGCCTGTTTTCTTATTAGCAATTAGTCAATCAAGTGGCTTAAACTATCAAACAGCTATTTGGTCATTTTTAATTATTCATTTACTAGTTTATCCTTCAAGCAATGGCTATAACAGTTATATAGATAAAGATGAAACTAGTATTGGTGGTTTAGAGAAGCCGCCGATGCCAACAAAAATATTATTTTATATAACAGTGTTTATGGATGCACTAGCTATTATCTTGGCCTTTTTATTTGTAAAGTCGGTGTTCGCAATCAGTATTTTACTATACATCTTAGCTTCAAGGGCCTATAGCTCAAAGCAAATACGATTGAAGAAATATCCATTTATAGGTTTTTTTATAGTGGTTATTTTTCAAGGTGGGTTTACTTATTTTATGAGCAGTTGTGGAATTTCTGATTTAAATTTTGAATTTTCACTTTCAAATTTACTTATCCTATTTGCCTGTTCCCTTCAAATTGCCGGAGCGTATCCTCTTACGCAAATATATCAACATCAGGCAGATTTAAAAGATGGTGTATTAACGTTAAGCTATAAATTAGGATACAGAGGAACGTTTATTTTTACAGGCACTATGTTCATCATCTGTAATGTGTTTTATTTTTTATTTTTTCAAAGTAAGAATAGCATAAATCAGTTTTATATTCTACAACTATTTTTCCTCCCAATTGTTGCTTATTTTGGCTACTGGTTTATAAAAGTTATAAAAAACACAGAGGAAGCTAACTTTAAAAATACGATGAAAATGAATTTAATAGCAGCAGTATGTATGAATAGTTGTTTTATGTTATTTATCTATTTAAAATTCAGATAGTGAGTTATATTGTTGCCATAGAAACAGCTTTGCCTAAGTATAAACATTCACAGGATGCGATTATTGATTTTTATCAAAATTCAACCGATGATGAAAACACGAAGCGTAAAATTAAAGTAATAGCCATTAAAGCGGCCATTGATACTCGATATTCCGTGTTAGATGATTTTAGTAAGACGCCGAATGAGTTCAATTTTTTTCCAAAAAACAGATACTTGGAGCCAGAGCCAACTATTAATGTACGAATGGCTCTATTTAAAAAATACGCTTGCGATTTATCGTTACAGGCTGTAAAAAAAATAAAGAATTTCGAAACACTAAAAAATTCTATAACCCATATAATTACAGTAACCTGCACAGGGCTTTCTGCTCCAGGACTAGATATTGAAATTATACGTGAATTAAAACTAAACAATACCATTCAAAGAAGTAGTGTTAATTTTATGGGATGTAATGCTGCGATATTAGCTCTTAAAAATGCAGATGCTATTTGCAGAAGTTTTGAGGGAGCTAACGTGTTGATTGTTTGCACAGAACTACCAACCATTCATTTTCAAAAAAATTACAGCGACGATTATTTATTATCTACCTCTTTATTTGGTGATGGATGCGCAGCGATATTGACAAGCTCTTCTAAGCCAACATTACATT
Source organism: Bacteroidia bacterium (assembly GCA_046594225.1). Classification (GTDB taxonomy): domain Bacteria; phylum Bacteroidota; class Bacteroidia; order B-17B0; family Aurantibacillaceae; genus UBA4416. The sequence goes on along the minus strand of JBKJPW010000037.1, from coordinate 14,436 downwards.
CTACAATTAAAATAAAATCATTTTACTCTACAATTTTGCACGATGGTCATAATGAAATGGCTTGGCAGATTTCTGATAAAGGTTTTATAATGAATTTAACGTCTTATATTTCGCAACTAATTAATGGAAGCATCAAGCAATTATTAGAAAATATATCTGTTAATCCTAACGAAATTAATTATTGGGCAGTGCATCCTGGAGGGAAAAAAATACTAGACGACTTTAGAATAGCGCTTAATTTATCACAAGATAAATTGAAAGAGTCATATAGCGTATTAAGCGATTATGGAAATATGTCGTCACCAACTGTTTTATTTGTTTTGAAGGAAATCATTGATGGAAATAAAACTAACAAGATTGGCGAAAAAATATTTGCAGCTGCTTTTGGTCCAGGCTTAAGTATTGAAACCATGCAATTGGAATATGTTTAAAAACAGATCTTATAAAAAAGAGCTTTTAGATGGGGAGAATATTCCTACAAAGGATTTATATCAAAATTTAAAAGAACTTGACACGATAAATAATTTATTGGGTGGATATCAAATTACATTTAATGCATTACAAAAAATAGTAGGTAAAAATAAAACATACACTTTGGTTGATATTGGAAGTGGTGGTGGCGATACGCTAAAGCAAATTTATAAATGGAGCGCCAAAAACAATTACAGTCTAAATTTATTTGGCGTAGATTTAAAACAAACTTGTGTCGATTATTCTGAATTAGATAACAATACTGATATAAAATTTATTTGCGATGATTATAGAAATGTATTTAATCATATCTCTAAAGTCGACATCATTCATGCTTGTTTGTTTTGTCATCACTTATCGGAACAGGAAATAATCGATTTAATTAAATTTTGTTTGACTAATAAAATTACGCTTATCATAAATGATTTAGAGAGAAATGCATTGGCGCATTATGCTATTAAATTTCTTACAGCCATATTTTCAAAATCCTATTTAGTAAAAAATGACGCTCCATTATCAGTTTTAAGAGGTTTTAAATTGAAAGAATGGGAGTCTATATTACAACAATCAACTGCAAAAAAATATACCGTTCAATATAAATGGGCTTTCAGACATGAAATAATTGTTTATGGAGAGTAACGAACACACATACGATTGTGCCATTATTGGCGGAGGACTAGCAGGTTTGTGCCTAGCTATTCAACTTTCTAAATTAAACCATTCTGTCGTTCTTTTCGAGAAAAATGAATACCCTTTTCACAAAGTGTGTGGCGAGTATGTTTCGAATGAAAGTTGGGATTTTTTGGAAAGCTTAGGATTACCGTTATCAACAATGAATTTGCCTAAAATAAATCAATTAGGTATTTCTTCAACAAAAGGTTTTATGCTAGAAGCTCCGCTTAACATGGGTGGTTTTGGCATTAGTCGCTTTACTTTGGATTATGAGTTATCGCTACTAGCAAAGCAAATTGGAGTTACCATTTTTGAAAATTGTAAGGTGAATGATGTGAAGGAAATAAATGATACTTATTCAATTAACACGTCGAAAGGCTTTTACGTTAGTAAAATAGTATGCGGATCCTACGGCAAGCACAGTCCGGTGTTAATTGACAAACCTATTAAACAAATTACAGCAAACTACATAGGAGTTAAATATCATATAAAAGGAAATTTTAATGATTCAAAAATAGAACTTCATAATTTTAAAGACGGATATTGTGGGATCTCAAAAATAGATAATAACACCTATTGTTTATGTTATTTAACAACTTCAAAAAACCTCCAAAATAGCAACAACGATATTAAACAACTTGAAAAAAATGTTTTGATGAAAAATCCCTTTCTTAAAACATACTTTACTGAATCTGAATTTTTATTCGATAAGCCTTTAACAGTAAGTCAAGTTACATTCAACAAAAAAAACACATATAGCAATGGTGTTTTTTTATTAGGGGATGCTGCTGGTGCTATTGCGCCTTTATGTGGAAATGGGATGAGTATGGGAATGAGAGCATCAAAACTACTAACACACATTTTGGATATTTATTTAAAAAAGAAAATAACAAAAGCTGAAGCTATTGTATTATATAAAACTCAATGGGATAAACACTTTTCTAGTCGTATTAAAGCAGGCTACTATCTACAACAAGTTTTGGGTAAAAATGCGGTTACTCATTTGAGTTTAAAATTTTTGAATGTAGCGCCAAGATTATTTCAAAAACTTATATCTTTAACTCACGGACAAATATTTTAATTTATCTATTATGGAAGCAAAATTTATCTCTTACACCAAACAATCATATTCTGAAACAGAAACACTTGCGCGTAGTGTCGAACATTTAGAGTATATGAACAAAAGAAGAACCGTTAGAGATTTTTCATCAGAACCAATTCCAAAACAAGTCATAGAAAATATTATCATGGCTGCCTCTACTGCTCCTTCAGGCGCGCATAAACAGCCGTGGACTTTTTGCGTAGTTACAAATCCCGAATTAAAATCAAAAATAAAAGTTGCAGCTGAGGAAGAGGAATATGAAAGCTACAATGGTAGGATGCCTGAAGATTGGCTTGAAGATTTATCTTATTTAGGAACAGACTGGCATAAACCATTTTTAGAAACGGCTCCTGCTTTAATTATTGTCTTTAAAAAGTCTTATGATTTCATTGAAGGAAAAAAAAGAAATAATTATTATGTTACCGAATCAGTTGGCTTGGCTTGCGGATTTTTATTAGAGACAATTCATTATTGCGGTTTAGTGGCCTTAACTCACACGCCAAGCCCCATGAATTTTTTAACTAAATTACTGAATCGTCCTGAAAATGAAAAACCATTTTTATTAATACCGATTGGTTATCCTGCTGAAAACACTATGGTTCCTGATTTGAAAAGAAAAGATGAGAATGAAGTAATACAGTATTTTTAAATAATACCAAGAACGAAATCCCTACTATAAAGTGGCTATGAAAGGACCAAAAACTTGTAGGGATTTCATTCGTTTGGAAAAGTTATTCCGTCTTTATGATTCGCTTGTAAAACTGTTTTGAACCATTTTCAATAATAAGATTATACACCCCTACTTTTAATTTCGAAATATCTAAGCTGTTATTTTGTTCCGATAACTGAGTATTTATAGCTTGTCGTCCTAAAGCATCTACAACATAAACTAACGAAGCTTCAAAACCTGTAGTTTTAAAATTAATATTTAGGTAATTTGTGGCTGGATTTGGATATACTAATATTCCATTAGCTACAGAAATTTCATCAATACCTACAGCTGATGAAGTAATATTCCAGGTAATAGTATCACCATTAGTGTAATATCCATCTTGATATAAATACACCTTTACCACGCCCGAACCAACTATAGTTCCTGGATCAATATTAAGACCAAGTAATCCTTGCCCGCCAACTGGAATAGAATCCATTATTGACATGGATGGAATATTGCCATAACAAGCGCCAAAATCGCAGATTGAACCCGTCCAACCAACAGGGATATTAACTAAAACTCTTTCCCACTTTAAAACAATTTTAGAACTTCCGATGTTAGATTGATACACATCTGAAACGGTTTCTTGACTAAAAGGCGCATTAACGTTAATTGTTTTTGCAGGGCTAACTGAATACGAAACCTGTGCGTTAACGGTTGAAGTAAAAGCAAATAATATGCTTAAATATTTATATAATCTCATGCTTAAATATTTATAAATAGGTTTAATTACTAGTGATAAATAACTTGCCTGTTTTTACTAAACCTTTGGTTGATTTTAGGCTGTACAAATAAATACCTGACGATAAATTTGAAACATTTATACTTTCTGAACCTGTTTCAACAAATTTATTTATCAGTACTCTCCCAGAAATATCATAAAGGATAAAGTTTAGATTTTCTGCGTTTTTATTTTGGATAATACTTATACTGTTTTCTGAAAAGAAAACACTTGCGTTCAATTTATCAGCGAACTCGTTTTTAATTCCTGTAGCAAGATTATTTATTTTAGAGGATATGTTTTCTGATTGAATTACTGCTTTAGTTGTTGTGTTTTGTAAAACAGCAATAGTAAATATTTTTGAAAAATTCCAAGCCACATTTGCGGGCGAAGACTTTATATAAACAACCGAATCTCCAACCGTTGAAGGTAAAGTAACAGCAATGCCAGAAGTTCCTGTTAAAGATTTACGAAACACATCATAATGTACTGGCTCCCCATTAGTGCCAGTGTAATTTAAGGTGTCTTCTGCTAAAGCAACAAATAAACTTAAATTACCTAAAGAATGTGTAGCCTCTGTTTTTATAACAATTCTAGATTTGATTGAATCATTGCCGTATTTGTACTGATATATTTTAATACTCGCCGGAGAAGTTTGTCCTAAATAAGGTGTGAAAATAGAAGCAGAACTATAATTTGCGCTGCTTGAAATTACTACCCCTTGAATTACCAACCGAGGGGTACTACCATACACGCCGTAATAATTAGTTCTTCCGTCATTTTCAACTACGTTATGCTGACTTAAAGCACATGCCGCATAGGGAGAGCTAGGATGTATTGCTAAATGAATAACGCCACTTTGATTATTTAGATTAGTATAAAAGCCTGGGTTTCTTGATGCGCAAATGCTACATTTTGTATTTGTAAAATGTTCCACTACAACTTTTTTAGGTACTTGAGAAAGCACCGTCATAGATGACAGGATTAATGGTATAATAAATAAATTTTTCATGGTCTTTAGTTTAATGTGTTATGCTAAATATTAAAATAATTTTAAAAGCTTAACAAATGTAACGAGATCAATTTTTAGTAATTGTCGTTTATCCGACCATTTGTGAATTTTTTCATAATTAGCTTTGTTAAAATTTAAATATCTACTTTATGAAAAAATTTATATTCATTACCTTATTATGCCTAACCTTATCAGCATTTAAATCTCAAAGCTTACCTGTAGGGTTAAGTGTTAATGATATTGCGCCTAGTTTTATTTCAATTGATCAAAATGGCAAAACAATAGCATTAAAGGAGCTTCTTAAAAAAGGCTCAGTAGTTATAGTTTTCTATCGTGGCGAATGGTGTCCTTATTGTAATAAACAATTAATGGAGTTACAAGACTCGATGGCATTAATTACAAAAACTGGAGCTACCATTATCGCTATCTCACCTGAAAGGCAAGAGAACATTAATAAAACGATTCAAAAAACAAAAGCAAGCTATTCTGTCTTATCGGATGATAGCCTTAAAACAATGAATGCTTATAAAGTAGCCTTTGAACTTGATAGTAAAACTACGGAAAGATATAAAGGTTATGGAGTAAATTTAACGGAAAGAAACGGCACAAACGGAAATAACCTGCCAGTACCTGCTGTTTATATTGTAAATAAAGAAGGGAAAATAACTTATCGATATTTCGATCCTAATTTCAAAAATAGAGTTAGTGTTGCTGAAATTGTAAAGCATTTATAAATTAAATGTTTACTGGTTACAGAAAATATATTCTAATAATAATTTCTATTGGATGCTCACGCCTTCTATATTCCACACCTATCGATTCAACTAAATTTAAAATCGGTGCATTGCCGTCTGTTTTTTATTCACCAGAAACACGTTTGGGTTTTGGTGGTTTTATTTACGCTTACTTTAATACAAATAAATACAATTCGATTAATAAAAAATCAAATGCTCAAAGTTATTTGTCATACACCATTAATAAGCAGTTTTCTTTTGAAAATGATTATCAAATATGGGTAAAGAGCAATAAATATTTTTTAACTGGCGGGTTAGATTATAGCAGATTTCCTGAATTTTTTTACGGAATATCTAACGATTCAAAAGAAAGTGATAGAATAATGGTATCATTTGATGTTATTAAAGTCAGAAGCAAAAATTTGATTCAACTAGATAGAAATCTATACGGCGGATTTTATTATCAATTCGAAAAGTTATATAATCTTGATAAGAACTTAAAAAACACTATGGCTTCCATGTGTGAAATTGTAAATGGTGGATCTGGATATACTGCATCAGGTATTGGCCCAATTTTAATATATGATAAAAGAGATAACGCACTAAATCCAGCTCACGGCAGTTACATTGAAACGTCATTTCAGTATTTTAATAAAACTATTGGCAGTTTACACGAATTTAATTCGTTTATTTTTGACGTAAGAAAATACAATACCTTATTCAAAAAATTAATTTGGAATGGAAGCGCATACATTATGATGAATAATGGTAACGTACCCTATAGGATGCTTGCAACAATAGGTGGAGCAAGGTTTTTAAGGGGTTATTACAGAGGAAGGTTTAGAGATAATAATATGGTTGTACTGCAACAGGAATTCAGAATGCCAATTTATAAATGGTTTGGATTAGCTATTTTTGGAGGAGTTGGTTCAGTAGCAAATAAAATCAATGATTTTAGAAAGAATGAAATTCATTATGATTATGGTTGTGGATTGAGAATTAGAGTAAATAAAAAAGAAAATACAAATATTAGAATTGATTATGGCATTACAAAAGACTCTCAAGGTATTTACCTTATTTTTGCCGAAGCGTTTTAATTGGTTGTTGATTATCTGTGTTACTTTAATGGCCAGTGGTATTTACGCTCAATTAGTAATGCAAGAATTCAAAAAAGATTCTCTAAAAACGTTTGCTGTCCTACCTTCACAAAAAACTATTCCACCAAATTATTTGGAAGTTATTCAAACAGCCTTAACGTATTATCCCGAACTATATAATACAAAAATAAAATTTAGAATTAAAAAACAAGCATCACCATTAACAGCTAGACCAACAATTTTTGCAATTTTTCGGAAAGCTTCCAAACGAAAATACATCATCGCCATAAGCGACAAAACAAACTCAAAATTTTCAGGCATTTTGCTTAAAAACCTAAGTTTCAATTCTCAAATTGGTGTTATTGGCCACGAATTGGGCCATATTAGTTTTTACGGCAAAAAAAGAGGCTTATACTTTTTAAAACTGATATTAATGCATCTAAGTAAGAAATCAATGGATAAGTTTGAGTATAGTACAGATATGATATGTATAGAACACGGTTTAGGTTACCAATTGCTATCTTGGAGCAAAGAAGTGAGGTTAAAATTAAATTTAATTCACTGGAAAGGCATCAATCAATTACAAGAAAATGGCAGGGAACGTTACATGAATCCAGAGACTATTACAAAAGTAATTTCTGAAAATAAAATTTACAATTAATTAGCAAACTAATGTCGCTAAGCCGACAATTCATTAGGTTTAATAAAAGTAAATTTGAATAAATTAAAAAAGAATGAAAGCATCCGGAATTATAGTACTTGTTTTATTATTTGTGGCCAATACAGTTTACAGTCAAGATGCCGTAACTGAAAAACATGGATACAAATACAATAATAATTTTGATCTAGCCTTAGCAACTAATGGACAACAATCTTTAGGAGCGATCTCTTGGGTTCATTTTCATTCACTAACAAAAAAGAAGCGTTTTAAAGTTGGTTATGGTATAAGATTTAATTCTCAATTTGGTAAAGATTTATATTACGTTACAGCTCCTGCTAGTTTAACATCTAAGCGTACCGACCCAGGAGTGCTTTTTTCCAAAATTTATTATGAAAATGTAGACACATTTTTAGTAACAAAATCACAAAATAATTCTTTAAACATTAGCATTAACTTACAATATACTATCAAACAAAAATTTGACATCGGATTTAATATTGATGCTGTTGGATTTTCTTTTGGAGGAAAAACTACAGGAAAATATATTGGATACCAATCGAGTGATAATGGAACCATTCAAACGGCTAGTCCAACTACTCTTAACTTACTACTCGTAAGTGATAATGACATTGGTGGATTAAATTCTGAATTGTATATTCGTTATTGGTTTTCACAAAAATGGGCTATTAAAGCTGGCGCATCTTTTGCTTTTACCGAATACACAACAGATAATAAATTACGATTGGGCAACGACCGTTGGAGAAATAAATCTCTGATGGGAATGATTGCTATTACATATTCACCTTTTAGATAAACGTATTAATGAAGAACATCACAGCCTTTATATTTCTTTTTTTATTTGTAACAATGAAAGGAATGTCTCAAAATACCGAATGGACTATTGCCTCATCAACCGTTAGCTTTAAAATAAAAAACGCAGGTTTTAATGTTGATGGAAAATTTGGGACGGTTTCAGGAACTGTCATTTTCGACGATTCAAAAACTATTGGTAATTCTATTGATGTTTCAATAAATGCAACCACAGTAAATACGGGGAACAGTTCAAGAGATGGGCATCTTAAAAAAGAAGAATATTTTGGCGTTGAAAAATTTCCAAAAATTGTTATGAAAGCAATTCTATTCATTAAAGAACCTAACGGAACATTTAAAGGTTTTTTTAAATTAACCTTAAAAGGTAAAAGCAAAGACATCATGGTTCCTTTCGGTTTTAGTCAAAAAGATGGTAAGGGGAATTTTAAAGGGTCGTTCACTATTGATAGATTAGATTTTGGTGTAGGAGAAAATAGTATGGTGTTATCAGATAACGCAACAATAACTATAGAATTAAATACTATAAAAAAATAACGTCATGTTAAAACAAATTTCAAAAAAACAATTACTCGAACTAAAACATATCCTTAGTAAAGTTAAGGAGTCCGACTACAATAGGGTTATTAAGGTTCTTGAAAACAGTACTTTGGGAAAACACGTTAGGCATATTTTAGAGTTCTATGAATGTTTGTTTATTTCTAATTCTGGAGATATGGTTTGTTACGATGACAGGAGAAGAAATTTATTGTTAGAAGAAAACGTTCGATTTGCTTCAGACTATATCGACGAGATTATTGATAAGATTGAACAAGTAGATATAAATAAAAGATTGCTTTTAAAATCTAAATACGAGGAAATGGATATCATTATGGAATCATCTTTGTTTCGAGAGATAACTTATAATATTGAACATACAGTGCATCATTTAGCAATTATAAGAATTGGGGTTTCCTCAGAGTTTAAATACATTAATTTATCAAGTGATTTTGGTTACGCTGATTCTACAATTCAGTTTATGAAATCACAAAAAATTGCCAGTTAATTATAATGTGTACAGTAACTTTTCTGCCTCAAAAAGATAATTGCTTTATCTTAACATCTAACCGAGATGAAGATACATCAAGGCAAATTGCAATGCCAGTGGAGAAATACATCATAAACAACATTCAAGTATATTATCCAAAAGATCCAAAAGCAGGGGGCACATGGATAGCATCAGGTTCTAACGGATTTACAGTGTGTTTATTTAATGGAGCCTTTGAAGCTCATCAACCAAAAGGTAATTATAGAAAAAGTAGGGGGCTAGTTGTGCTAGATTTTTTTAATTACAAAAATCAATACGACTTTATTGCTCAATACGATTTTTCAAACATTGAACCGTTCTCAATAGTATTTGTGAAACACCAAAATAATACCATTGGTCTGTGTGAATTAAAATGGGATGGCGAAAAAACATACCACCTCAATCACGATGCTTCGCTGCCTCATATATGGTCTTCTGCTACTCTTTATACTGAAGAAGTCATTAAACAAAGGGAAGTGTGGTTTAATGATTGGGTAAATAACAATGAAGTTTTTACTAAAGATAATATTTTAATGTTTCATCATTTTGGTGGATCAGGTGATAAAGAAAATGATTTAGTAATGAATCGTTCTCAAAAAAAAACAGTTAGTATTTGCTGCATCAATAAAAGAAATAGTGTTGAAACGGAGATCGTATATGAAGATGTTCTTAATAAGAAATTGTACAAAAACAAAATAATCAGCGCCTAGTAATGAAAGCCCCGCTTTATTTATACAAGATATTTAAATACGAATACTGGCCGTGGTGGATGTTTTACTTACCAGTATTACCATATTGGGTTTACTTATCTTTAAGAAATAAATCCTTTGCATATTTTAGCGTTGCTAATCCTGGCATTGATTTGGGTGGATTTTTTGGAGAAAGCAAATCTGAAATATTATCATTGATAGATGAGCAATACTTACCCAAAAGCATTTCAGTAGTTAGCCAATCAGATTTTGACATCCTTGAAAAAAATCTTTCCAATCAAAAAATGGAGTATCCTATTATAGCAAAGCCAGATGTAGGAGAAAGAGGTAATGATGTTTGCAAAATCAGTAATGAAAAAGAGTTAGTTATATATCACGAAAAAGCAGATTTTAATTACATTATTCAGGAGTTCATTAATTACGACATTGAGTTTGGCGTTTTATATAGCAGACTTCCAAATTCAGAAAAAGGTCAGGTTAGTTCTATCACACTAAAAGAGTTTTTATCAGTGAAAGGGGATGGTAAGTCAAGCATATTACAATTAATGGAGAAAAGTGTTAGAGCAAGATTTCAGATAGATCGGTTAAAAAAAGAAATGGGCGAAGATATAAACCGTGTGCCAGATAAAAATGAAGACGTACTTTTAGAGCCGATTGGAAATCATTGTAGAGGCACTCGTTTCATAAACTTTAATCACATTATCAATGAAGATGTAAATGCTATTTTTGATAAGATTTGTTTGCCCATAAAAGGATTTTATTATGGCCGTTTTGATTTAAAAGTAAAATCAATTATTGATTTTAAGCATGGTAATCATATAAAAATCATGGAGCTTAATGGCGCAAGTTCCGAACCGGGTCATATTTATGATACAAGCTATTCATTATTTAAAGCTTATAAAGATTTACTATTCCATTGGAAACGATTGGCTGATATTTCAGCAATAAATATGAAAAATGGGTTAACCCCGGTTCCATTTACTTTAATTGTAAAGACTTATTGGAAATTTGTGATTCTAAAAGATAGTAAAAGTAGTGAGGAAACAAAACACTCGCAAATACATTATTAGCAAACACTTTTTTAAAAATTGCAAAAAGTCCTTGAGCCTCAAAAGCTATTTAAACGTGCGCCGCGGAGAATCGTAAGCTGTTTTTCGAGAAATATTTAATTCCAGCAAACATAAAAAGTTAAAAAAATTAGTTATTTTTAAGGAACTAAATCTATTATTAATCTTAAAAAATTAAATTAGGCTTAATACAATACGTGCAAATTGTACCTCAAAAATTAAATTATGTTGAAAATATTACTAGCGGATGATCATCCGGCAATACGCAAGGGAGTTAAACTTATTCTTTCGGCAGAATTTGAGGAAGTTGAATTTGGTGAGGCTGGAGATGCCAATGAAGTGTTTAAAAAAATTAAGGAGAGTAACTGGGATATTTTGATAATGGATATGAATATGCCAGGTAGGGATGGACTTGAAGCACTTAAACAGCTAAAGGAAGAAAAATCACAACAGGTAAAAACACTTATTTTTAGTATGCATCAAGAGGGCCCAATTGCCTTGAGAGCATTAAGATTAGGTGCTTATGGTTACTTATCCAAAGATGCGCCGGATGGCGAACTTGTAAAAGCAATTCGAGTTATATTGTCTGGGAAAAAATACATTACTCCACAAATAGCTGAGTTGATGGCAAACCAGCTCGAAAACCCAGATGATAAAGCACCAAACGAACTTTTGTCTGATAGAGAATATCAAACCTTACTTCTTTTTGCTTCTGGAAAAACCGTTTCCGAAATTGCTGATGAATTGTGTTTAAGTGTGTCTACCATTAGTACTTATCGCACCCGTATTTTAGAAAAAATGGGCATGAAAAATAATGCCGAACTTGTAAATTATGCAATCCGAAATAATCTTGTATAGTTGATTTTTTATGCGTGTAGTACAAAGTACTACAAATGAATTGTACCTTAATCTATTTTGTTTTTTAGTAATAAAACCTTCCTTTGTATACGCCTTAAAGTTAAATTCAATAACAATAAAGCTAAAGTGCATATAAAATCTGTACCAAAATTTCAGCAAATACTGGCCCCATGGTAAAAAACAAAAAAAAGTACGCTGTTTTAATTGTTGAAGATAATTTAGGCGATTTTAGTCTTGTAGAAGATTATTTACAAGAGCAATTTATGGCGCCAGATATTACCAACGCCAAAAGTTTTTATGATGCTAAATCATTATTAAATACTAACCAAACGGGTTATGATGTTGTATTATTAGATTTATCATTACCGGATAAACACGGGAAAGAATTAATTGAAGAAATGCTTTCATTTAAGCTTTCTTGTCCAATCATTGTTTTAACAGGTTATACCGATATTGATTTTAGTGTTAAATCTCTTTCTTTGGGAATAACAGATTATTTATTAAAGGACGAAATTACATCTTCTTCTCTTTCTAAAAGTATTCTTTACAGTATCGAAAGAAAAAATGCAGTTATAGAACTCGAGAAATCAGAAAAAAGATATAGTAACTTATTTTTACTTAGCCCTCAGCCTATGTGGGTATATGATGCTGATACCTTAAAAATTATTCAAGTTAATACGTCTGCCGTTACGCATTATGGTTTTAGTGAAGATGAGTTTCTTAATATGACCATCATGGATATAAGGCCTGAAGAAGAATATCCAAAATTAATAGAAGTTCTGGAAGCTGACCACACAGGAAACCAAAACGCCTATAAAGGTAAATTCAAACATCAGAAAAAATCAGGAGATATTATTGATGTTGAAATACAGAGTGGCCCCATTCAACTTGGCGATAAAATATTTAGAATGGTAATTGTAAATGACGTCACTGAAAAAACCTTGTTCGAAAATAAAATTTCAAAAGCAATCATAAAAACTCAAGAAGATGAGCGTTATGAAATTGGAAGAGAATTACACGACAACGTTTGTCAAATATTAGTTGCTACTCAAATGACTTTAGGGGCTTTAAAAAAATCTTCGACTCAGTCAAACCTTGAGTATTTTGATTTATGTCAAGAATATATTACACTTGCAGCAAAAGAAATTCGTGCCCTATCTCATCAATTAGCCCCCGTGTTTTTTGATGATAAATCCATACACGAAACATTTAATATGTTACTCACGAGTTTTAATATCGAAAATAAGTACCAAATTTCTCAATATTATGGCCCTTCAATCGAAAAATTTCCTTTAAGTCACGAAGTTCAACTCAACTTGTATAGAATATTGCAAGAACAATTAGGGAACATTTTAAAACACTCACAAGCTAAGTCAATTGAGGTTCGCTTAGATATTGATAATACTATTCAGTTACAAATATCTGATGATGGTGTTGGTTTTGACGTTAATACAGTTAAAGGAGGAATAGGATTAGCAAATATGAAAAGGCGGGTTGAATTATTTTCAGGTATTATACATATTAAATCAACTCCCCATAATGGCTGTACCATACAAATAGAAATCCCTCTGCATCATTTGCAACTTGATAAAAAATAATAGATCTTATCGTTAGTTGCTTTAATTAAGAGTAAATATTCCCTTAGAGTAAATAAATTTTCTAAAAAAGTTTTTATTTAAAAAAATACTTGTAAATTAGATACGTCTTGTCCCCACATTTATTTCTATTAAATCAAAAACTAACTGTGATTAGTCATTACATCAATAATCCCATATTTAAAGCCTCGCCTTTTGCAGGATTGACTTTAATGCTTGACTCCCCTTCATTTACAATTGTTGGCGCTACTAATCATTTTCTCAATATATATCAAATAGCCGAAACGGACGTTATAGGTAAAGGCTTTTTTGAATTTTTTGAGGATCATACACCCGACAAGTCAAACACGATAACAACTAAACTTTTTGATTTATTTTCAAAAACAATAGAAAACAAAGTGCCTAAAAAGTATGAGGGGTTTGGTTTAAAACCAAAAAAAGATTCGAGCAACCAAGTTGCAGTAAAATTTGTAGACCTAGAAATTACTCCTGTAATAGATGAAAGTAATTCTCCTACATCAATCATTGTGTCGTTTAAAGATATTGAGCAGCAAACAATTTTCAATAGCTTAAGCGATAGGGAATTTGCGTTTGATATTGGAACTATAAAAAATTCATTAATTGCTTTTTTTCTTGCTAAACCTGATGGTACTATTTTAGACGTAAATAAGGCGGCTTGCGATTTATTTGGCTATACGGCTGAGGAATTGAGACAGGTTGGGCGACAAGGTATTCTTGATCACAGTGAAATTTCATTACACGATAAATTAAAAGAAAGAAAGGAAACCGGTAAAGCAAGAGCAGAACTTGTTGGTATTAAGAAAAGTGGCGAAAAATTTCCTATTGAAGTTTCGTCGCATCTGTTTTTGGATATTAATGGCGAAGAAAGAACATCCACTTTTATTCTTGATATTTCCGAAAGAAAAAAAACAGATAATGCCTTGCTAAAAAGCGAATACTACCTTCAGGAAGCCCAAAAAATAGCTAAGATGGGTAGCTGGAACTTTGATCCTAAAGAAGATAAATTAACCTGGACCGAAGGATTATATGAAGTATTTGGAACCAATAAAGAAACGTTCCTTGAAACATACGGTTCGTTTGCAAATCTTGTTATAGAAGAGGATAAG
>JBKJPW010000153.1:0-4160 GCA_046594225.1 Bacteroidia bacterium | reverse complement strand
GTTTTTAATACAACTCCTATTATTAATGGATGTAATAATAGTGCTGTTCCTGCTGATTATTTTGATCATTCAAATTCTTATCCAAATGTTTTAAACGGATATGTGAAAGATGCATTTGGTAATCCTATTGCCGATGCATATATTTATTTTGCATCAGGAGGTGTTTTTTATAGAACATTTAGCGCTACTAATGGTTTTTTTGGATTGAAATATAATGGTACTATAAACGAATTAAATGTTTTGGCTGTTGGCAAAAGTGTATTACACATAAATTCAACTCCTAATAATTGGGCAACCTATAATTTATCAGATGTAGCTTGCGCATCTGCTTACCGTTTAGCAAATCACGACATCAAATTATCTGAAAAATCAAATTCAGATTTTCAAAACTTCGAAATATTCCCTAATCCTACTAATGGTGTTTTTACAGTTGTTGCAGATAATGAGGGGATGGAAAACTCTAGAATGGAAATTATAAATATTTATGGTGAAATTCTATTAAGCAAGGAGTATTCAATACTCGAGCAAGAAAAAATAGATTTAAGTGGTTATGCTAATGGAATTTATTTCGTTTCTTTAAGAAATAAAAATTTTAACGGAATAAAAAAAATCATAAAAGAAAATTAACAGGCTAACATACTTAATCACTCATCAAAAAGTAAAAGAAATAATTGGTCTTATTAAAAAAGACAGTAAATGGTTATCAGATGCAACAAAACGAGCTACAGAAAGAAATATCAGCTTGGATTCGTGCTTAGTATTAGAGGCCATGTGGCAGATAGATCATGCTAAATAGACAAGATTTGTGCGCTTTTTCAATAACTAAATTTATATTATGGTTTTTATTTTCCTTTATTATTAGTAGGTTTGTTTTATGATATTATCCATAGTTATTCCTGCTTACAACGAGGGCAGAACCATACATTTAATTCTTAATAAAGTTAAGGATGTTAAGTTGCCACAAGGTGTTGAAAAAGAAATTATCATTGTAAACGATTTCTCAAAAGATAATACCGAAGAGGCTATCATTAATTATAAATCATCCAATAGTGATTTAAACATCCAATACTATAAACACGAATTTAATAAAGGTAAAGGAGCGGCTCTTCATACAGGTATCAAGGAAGCTAAAGGAGATTATATCATCATACAGGATGCCGATTTAGAATACGATCCTGAAGAATATAACATCTTATTAAAACCGATATTATTGGGTATGGCTGATATTGTTTATGGCAGCAGATTTATTGGAGGTAAACCACATCGCATATTATTCTTTTGGCACTCGATAGGAAATAAAGTTTTAACAACCATGTCAAATGTGTTTACTAATTTAAACTTAACCGACATGGAAACTTGCTATAAGTTATTTAGAGCAGATATCATAAAAGGACTTTCTTTAAAAGAAAAACGTTTTGGTTTTGAACCAGAAGTAACAGCCAAAATATCCCGCATAAAAGATATTCGCATCTACGAAGTAGGTATTTCTTATTATGGAAGAACTTACGAAGAAGGAAAAAAAATTGGCTGGAAAGATGGGTTTAGAGCAATTTATTGTATTTTGAAATATGGTTTATTTAAAGCCAGTTAAACTAGATTCTCTTTTATCTCCCCGCAAATAAACTCTGCTGCTTTTCCATCTCCATAAAGCTTTGGAAATTTCATATCTGATTTAGAGGTTAAGGTTTTAAATGCGTCAATTATTTTTTGCTCATTAGCATCTGTTATAATAGCCGTGCCACATTCTACTAATTCTACCCATTCGGTTTCCGGACGTAAAATCACGCAGGGTTTTTCAAAATAAAAAGCTTCTTTTTGCACGCCCCCACTATCTGTCATCACTATTTGACAGTTTTTTTCTAAAGCAATCATTTCTAAAAATGATACAGGCGGTATAATTTTAAAATGTGCGCTTGCTTTTATTTTTTGATGTAATTCCTGGTCTAAATTAAACTCTAATAATTTAGCCGTTCGTGGATGAAGAGGTAATAAAACATCTAGAGTATTCTCCTCACTGATTTTATATAAGGCATTAAATAAAGCATTTAATCTAATAGGCTCATCCGTATTATTATTACGATGAATGGTTGCTAAAATAAAATTATTTTTTTGTAAGGCATTTTTTGTAATCACACTTGTTTTTTGTTCAGCAACTTCACTAAAATGCAAACTATTATCATACATCACATCGCCGCTATGATAAATTTTAGGATTGTTAGCATGATATGGTTTTGTATTATTTGCTTTAAAACCTTCATTCAGTAAATTTTGAAATCCAGTTTTTGTTGGAGAAAATAATAAGGTAGAAACATGGTCGCACATAATACGATTCACTTCTTCTGGCATTGCTTTATTAAATGAACGCAAACCTGCTTCGATGTGCACAACTGGCACATGAATTTTGCTAGCAGCAATAGCGCCTGCTAAGGTTGAGTTCGTATCGCCATATAACACAATAGCATTTGGTTTTTCGTTTATCAAAATTTCTTCAATACCCGCAATCATATTAGCTGTTTGTTTACCATGACTTCCGCTACCAACATTTAAATTATAATTTGGAGCAGGAATCCCTAATTCATCAAAAAACACCTGACTCATATTTTCATCATAGTGTTGTCCAGTATGAACAATAATTTCTGTAATATCAGTGGAGAATTTATTTTTTATGGCTCTACTTAAAGCAGCAGCTTTAATAATTTGCGGTCGAGCACCAATAATCGTTACTATTTTAATCATGTCTTACTTTAATTATTTTTCTACTACTTTTTCCTTACACCTTACACCTTACATCTTACTCTTTATATCATACCACTTACAAAATTCCTTCGTCTGCAAAGCTTAAATACGCTTGATCGCCAATTATTAAATGATCTTGCAAACTTACATCTATTAGTTTTGCAGCTTCTTTTGTTTTTTTTGTTAAATGTATATCTTCTGCGCTAGCTTTTAAATTTCCAGATGGATGATTATGCGCTAAGATAATAGAACTTGCCAAACATTCGATAGCTGGTTTTAAAACTAAACGAACATCTACAACAGTGCCGCTTACACCACCCCTGCTAATACATTCTGTTTTAATGACGCTATTACTTCTGCTTAAAAATAATACCCAAAATTCTTCATGTGGTAAATCACTCAATTTTGATTTTAAAATAGAGTAGGCACTTTTTGAAGAGGTTATTTTTATTTTTTCTTCAATACTTTCTTCAGTTCTCCTTCTACCAATTTCTAATGCTGCGGCAATAGTTACCGCTTTTGCTTCGCCAACGCCTTTATACTTTTTTAAGTCATTTAATTGAAGCTTCGCTAACTCATTAATCGAATTTTTATTTTCTTTCAATATGCGTTGTGCTAATTGAACAGCCGTTTCATTTCTATTACCAGATGCCAAAAGTATAGCCAAAAGTTCTGCATCCGAAAGAGCTTGCCTGCCTTTAGTTACTAATTTTTCTCTTGGCCTGTCGTCCTCTGCCCAGGATTTAATAGTTAAATGCTTATGTTGAGATTCTTCCAATTCGTTTTAAAATTAATGCTTTTTTGTTAAAGTTTAAAACAATACTTTTACATTGTATGTCACTTTCGTCATCTCTCCAGATATTAAAACACAAAGAATTCAGGTTATTTGTATTGGCTCGATTTTTTTTGACACTAGCCATACAAATGCAAATGAGCACGATCAATTTGCAAATTTATTACGAGTATTCTAAAGAAGAAATTATACTTGGAATGATAGGCTTAACGGAGGCTTTACCTTTTATTGCCACTTCCTTTTTCTCAGGACATATTGCAGATATTATTAGCCGAAGAAGAATTTTATTGATTGGTTGTACCGCATTACTACTCGGGTCTTTGTTTTTATTTGGCTTTAGTAATTCCTTGTTCACTTGGGTTCATAGTTTTGGAATGTACGCTTTGTTTGCCGTCGTTTTTGTATTTGGGATCATTCGTTCCTTTTTAGCAGTAAGTACACATCCTTTTATGAGTCAAATTATTCCCCGCGAATTATATACCCAATCAGCTACTTGGAATAGTACTGCTTGGCATATCGGTTCTATTTTAGGGCCTGTTATAGCAGGTTTATTGTATGGATATAACCATTCGTTTCATGCTAATTGGTGTTATGCAATTACGTGTGTTTTATTTGTATGCGCTTTAGTTTG
>JBKJPW010000156.1:0-45383 GCA_046594225.1 Bacteroidia bacterium | reverse complement strand
TTGGTTCTGTTTGAGAAATGGTGATACTGTTTTTAGTTGGGTTAGGGAAAATATTCAACTTATTATTGCTTTTTAGTTGTTCTTTAATTCCAATTACAACACCTTCATCGTTTGTTTTAACTAAATAAATATCATTTATTCCTGTTAAAATTTTTTGGGTTGATCCAATTATTATATAACCTCCGTCGTTAGTGATTTGAAAATCCATCGAGAAACCCTTTTTAAAAGATTTATGCCAAAGAGTATCTCCGATATTATTTGTTTTAATTAGACAAACTTCAAAAAAATTTGTTTCTCCAATAAATGCATAACCCCCATCTGAAGTTTGTAGGATCTTGCAGCCATCCTGATTTGCAGTGAAATAATCATAATTTGTTTTCCAAATTGTATCACCATTTATGTCGGTTTTTATTATTTGAATTTTATCTGAGTTAAGACTATTTGATATAATATACCCGTTGTCAGTTGTTTGTATTATTGAACTCGGAACAGTTCCTGGAGTATGTGGAATAAATGATTTTGTCCAAGTGGTATCGCCCTGTGGATTCGTTTTAATTAAATATACGTCATCGCTATTTTGGAAATTATTCCCTGCAATTATGTAACCGCTATCATTCGTCTGCTGAAGATCTAATCCGGATTCACCTGCATATGTGCCATAATTTTTTGTCCAGATTGTGTCTCCATTTACATCTGCCTTAATTAAAAGAATATTATAATTTAAATTAGTTGAATAAATATCTCCGACGATTGCATAGCCTGAATCAGAAGTTTGTATTATTGAACGACCATTACCTATATAATTTTTTGTCCATATAGTATTTCCTAAACTATTAATTTTAGTTACGTTAGTTTGATTATTCAAATAATTTAAAAAAACAAATCCGCTATCTAAAGTTTCGATGACTTTTATTCCATTCGCACCACTTATTCCGCCATAAACCTTTGACCATAATGTGTCGCCATATAAATTAGTTTTTATTAAGTACACATCACGAGAATTTGAAAAGCTTTCGGAGGAACCTAGTAGCAAATATCCATTGTTGTCTTTTGTTTGTATGACAGAATTACCAAATTGATGCCCAGAACCTCCGTATGTTTTTTCAAAAGTAATTTGAGCATTAATAAGATTATTAATGAATAGTATGTATAGTATTATTTTGATACTCTTCATTTTAAAGGATTACTCAACCACCACAATCTTCTTAAACTCCACTTTTTGGTTTCCAATCAATTTTACAATGTACATGCCTTCTGCATATCCTGTTAAATCAATCTTTTGTATGATGCTGGTAATTTTATTTTCTGCAACTAGTTTTCCATTCAAACTATAAATTTCATATTTATTAAAGGTTGGTTCTGTTTGCGAAATGGTAATGCTATTTTTTGCAGGGTTAGGGAAAATCTTTAACCCATAATTAGTAGAAGAAGATTCCTGAATGCCAGTTGTCATGCCATCGTATTTTATTTGAGCTTGGTTTGCACCACTTATTAAGTTTAATAAACTATCTCCACCTATTAATGCAAAAGCAATTTTAACTGATTGCCCTGGAATTAATTGTACTGGCCCACTACTCATTACGTTAATTACATCTACGCCATTTCCAGCTACTCCTGCTGCTAAACGTTGTGTTGACAAACTTAAATATTTATCTTTTGTATCTACGCCGTTAGCAAAATCTAATCCGCCGTTACCACCACTCACATGATCTACTGCATAAAAATTTGGAGGAGCAGTGTTGGTTAGTAATTTAATACCTGCATATTTCCCTCCAGTTGCCGTATAATAACTATAACCCATTTTGGTTGTTGCATCATAAGCACTTCTATTCTGAGCATAGGTTCCACCATCAATATCCCAATCTGCAAAAATTCCTGCATACATATTTTTAATGGTGTCAGTAGCATGGGTGTTAGTAATTACATATTCCCAAATAACAAACTGAGTGTTAGGCACTGCTGCCCAAGCGTATGTATTTTGGTCAATATCAATATTTAATGGGTTAAAAGATAAGTTGTCGTTTAATTTTGCTTTCGTATCAAAATCAGAAAATAGAGATGGTATTTGTAAGGCAATACGATTTGTAATGCCGAAATCTGCATCTGATGGCCCAACTCCACGTACACAATCCGACACTTTAGTGGTATCGCTTCCAACCATTAAACCAGCTTCGTACAATAAATCCGTGTTATTGTATTTAAAACCTAAGCCTTGTACTTGTGCATCCTGATTGTATCCTATTTTTCCTTTACTTGTAGCAGTTGTACTCACATCATTTACTTCGATATTAATATAATCTACATTGATATAAATGGTAAAAAACTGTTTTGCTTGATAAGTTCCATCACTCATTAGTACTTCAAAATTAATTGGCGTATTAATGGGAATAGTTCCAGTTAATTTAAAAGTAAATGGATCTAATGAATTTGTAGCGCTAGCCAAAGTATTAATGGCGCCTAAAGAGGTTGTATTATCAATGGTTGTAGCATAAGCCGATAATGGAGTAACCGTAACGTTTAATGCAGAAGTAGGATCTAAATAATTTATAAAATTACCAGCAATAAATAATGTATCGCCATTAATATAGGATTCATCATTTTTGTCGGTAACAGTTTTGCTTGCCATTACCACACTTGGCGAAGCGGGATCTGTTAAAGCGCGATATAAATTAATACGACCAGTTCCTAATTTATTAATGTATGAAGGATTTGCTCCATAAATATTATCGGCAGTTACTTTTAAACGCTCACCAACTTGCAAACCATTATAACTTGGAAAATTATTTTTAACTATACCTGCAGCTCCAGCTACTACTGGCGATGACATAGACGTGCCTGATGTAGTAATGTATAAACTTCCTGGCCAGGTAGAATTTACATTATCGCCAGGCGCGCAAACATCCACCATGTAGCCATAATTAGAGTTAGAAAACTTGACGTCATTTTGCGAAGTATTAGCAACCGATAAAACATAATTATATGCAGCTGGAAAAAAATCTCCATCAACGCCGTTGTTTCCAGCGGCACAAACAACAAGGGCATTTTTATTAATGGTTGCATAATCAATAATATCTTGTCCAAACTGACTAGAGCCCCCACCGCCCCACGAGCAGTTAATAATTTGGCAACCATGATCTGCTGCATATTTTATGCCTTCGTAAGCTTGAGTTAAAGCGCCACCAGCATCAGCAATTTTAACGGGTAAAAATTTACAATTAAATCCAGTACCTGCACCTCCTAAATTATTATCGGCACTTGCAGCAGCTAAGCCAGACACATGAACGCCATGTGCATTTGCATTAAAAGATGGATCATTGTCATTTTCGCCTAAATCCCAACCAATATAATTATCTGTAAAACCATCACCATCATTATCTAATCCATCAAACACATCAGCGTAATTTCGTTTCACGTTATTCACTAAATCAGGATGTGTTGGGTCTGTTCCTGTATCTGTAATTCCAATAACGATTGAAGAATCTCCTTTGTTTACGTCCCATGCATTAAAACAATTTACGTTAAGTAAATGATATTGATTAGTTGGATTTGCCAATGGATCATTAGGCATGTAAGTTACTGTTGGCACATAATGAGGTTCGGCATATATTAAAATAGTAGAAAGTAATAATTTACTAATGGCTTTATCGATAGTGATGGATGACGTATAGTTTAACTCATATACCAATGATAAATCGGCATAAGCTTGCCCTGCTGAATTAAAAGGCGCTTCAGGAGATTTATCTAAAGGAAATTTTTTATGAAGATTAGTAAGGCCAACCGCTGAAGCTATGGAATTAAATAAAGCATGGTCAATTTTTGTATTTGAACATAAAGAGGCAAAGTTAGGTTTCACTTTGATGATAACTGTATTCGCTAAGTAATCATCACCTTGACTTGTTTTTGATAACTGATTTACTTTTTGTGCAGTGATTGTTACTGTAGCAATCAATAATGCAATAAGACTTAAAAAATGCTTCATGAGCTTTAGGGTTTAAATTTTTAATCTAACAAATAATTATGGTGTTTGTTGTATTTTTCTAATGTACGAATACCAGAAGAACTAATATGTTCAAATTCCTTATCACAAAAAATATTGATGATTTTAATATCTGGTTTTAATTCTTGAATGTAACGGTATTGATTTTGTTCGTAGTTAAAATCGGTAGAATTTCTTAATCCGCGCACTACGGTTACGTCATAACCAAAAGATTCAACGTGGTCAGTTAATAGATCATGATATTCAGTTTGCTGACGATTAGCAATCGTTTTTGGAATAGGCCAACTACGAACAGTTTTATCAGGATTTTTTCCAAAGGCAATAATAACTTTGTCAAACAATTTTTCTGCTTTTTGCAATACGTTGTAATGTCCTTTGTGAAACGGGTTAAAGCTTCCTGCAAATACAGCAATTTTAGGTTGATATGTTTTCACGTAATCATGTAATGCTTTAATCAAAACATTATCATTTTGTTTTTCTAAAAAAGCTAAACGTTCTTTTTGATAATCTAAAAAATCAATAGATTGATGTGAAGCAAATTCTTTTCGCTCTAATTCAAGCAATTCAGCAAAAGTGCTATTTGGGTTTATGGAAGAAAATTGTATCATGTTTAATCTATTTAACCGCAGAGTTCGCAAAGTTTTTTCGCTATGACCGCGGAGTGTAAATATGTTTTCTCTTTTTTCTTTGCGCAAATATCTTGGCGTTCTTTGCGGTTAAGCTTTTTTCTTTAAATAAAACAATGTACTACAGTTACTCTTTTTTAAAATTTTATTCGCTTGATCTTTAATTCCTTCAGCGGTTACTTTTTGGTAATTCTCAATTTCTAAATTAATCAAATTAGCATCGCCTAATAATTCCGAAATAGCCAAGTTCGTGGCTTTGTTCAATACATCTGCTTCGCTATAAGTAACAGTAGATTCTATCTTGTTTTTACATTTTTGTAATTCGTCAACAGCAACTAGTTCAGTTTGCATTTTTGCAATTTCTGCATCAATACCAGCTTCCGCTTGTTCAATAGTAACACCGTCATTTATCTTTCCTGAAATCACAAATAAGCCTTTATCAAAATCCCCCATCACATAAGCGTTGATATCGCTAAACAATTGTTTGTCTTTAATTAAGTTTTTATATAAACGAGATGAATTTCCTCTTGATAAAATATCAGATAATAAATCTATGCTGTGATATTCTTCATCATTACGGGCACACATGCGGTAGGCTCTGTAAATGCTACTAATAGGCACGTCACGTTCAACCGTTAAACTTCTATATTCTGTTTGTGGTGGTTCAACGGGTAAATTACGTTTAGGTTTTATGCCTGCATCAATAGGTTCAAACCATTTTTCTGCTAAAGCTTTCACTTGTTCAACTTCTACATCACCTGCAACAACTAAAACGGCATTGCTTGGATTATAATGTTCTTTAAAAAATGCTTTCACATCTTCCATGGTAGCATCTTCAATATGTTTAATTTCTTTACCAATGGTTGCCCATTTGTATGGATGTACATTGTAAATTAAGGGGCGTAACAACAACCAAACGTCTCCATAAGGTTGATTTAAGTAACGTTGTTTAAATTCTTCAATCACTACACTGCGTTGTACTTCTAAACTTTTTTTATCAAAAGCTAAACTCAACATTCGGTCGCTTTCTAACCAAAAGGCTGTTTCTAAATTTTCTGAAGGAACGGTGCAATAATAGTTTGTGATATCATTTGTGGTAAAAGCATTATTTTCTCCACCTACTAGCTGCAAAGGCTCATCATAATTAGGAATATTAACACTGCCCCCAAACATTAAATGTTCAAATAAATGAGCGAATCCTGTTTTGTTTTCGTCTTCATCACGAGCCCCAACATCATAAATAATATTTAAGCAGGCCATGGGCGTACTTTTGTCTTGGTGCACAATTACGGTAAGGTTATTTTTAAGTTTAAATTTTTCGAACTGAATCATATATTTTTTTAGAACTAATTTATGTTTAAAGATAGTAAAAAGCCTTTAATACTTAAAGCCTTATGGGAAAATAACTACATAGAAACATAGAATGCTGGAATGTTAAAAAGTGCTAGATAGAAAACATGTTTTTTGCACATAGTTCAGCTATTCTGAAGCGAAGCTTCTATATTTCCTGTACATCAAAGCAAAACTATGTGCCTATGTGGTTAAAAAAATATTACTTTTAATCCTGAAAATGGAGCTTTGGCAAAAAATAAAATCATATGAAAGTTTACATATTGTTTTTTGGTTAATAAAAGACAGTTGCTGGATGCTTGAATTTAAATGGTTAGGAGTACTGATGGTTATACCAACTCTAACTATAGCGGGAATGATAGTTTATATTACTCGCAAAACGGTAGATTTTTTCTTGAATTTGGCCATATTATTTTGGATTTGCGCCAATAGTTTTTGGATGTATATAGAGTTTTTTACTGACGGAGAATTGAAATTCTGGGCCTCTATTCCCTTTGCTTTAGGCTTTATTTTTGTGGGGCTTTATTATTATAAAACTTTGATAAATAAGTCAAAAATGTCGTAGAATAATTTACCTTTATTTTCATAAATTATATTTTATATGAAATAGCCATGTTTTCCAAAGCATAAACACATGTGAAGATAAACTGGCTAAACCACATGACACTTAAAAACAATAATACCTACATATGAAATAGTCATGTTGCCGCCAGCACAAAAACAAATGAGATTAACATGACTAAACCATATGACAATTAAAAAACAATAATACCTACATATGAAATTAAAATTATCAATATTAGCTATCCTTTGTTCATTTTTTGTAATATCTCAAACACAATCAATCAAATTAGATAATGTGTCTTTTGTAAAAACAAGTAATGGTTATTTGGTTTTTGGAAATACTGGCGACAATTATACGTTAACAAAGTATGATAATCAATTAGTTAAACTTAATGAATATACTAAAAACCTAAAGGCATTTAAATCTAAAGTCCCTGCTATTAAAAGGTTTCCAAATTATATTCAATTAGTTATTTTTACGAAAATATTTCCTGCTAAAGGAATTATTACGAAGCTTGACACTAATCTTAATTTGATTGAAGAGAGGGAATTTGTAGCGTCCGATTTTGACAATATCACGAAATTGGGAACTAGTTTAGGAGATGTTTTTTACCCTTCATATGGTTTTGAAGATGAAAGGACATTGGTTTCCCATTACACTTATTACGATGATAAAATTGCCATTTTCGATTTTAAAAATAAAAAAATTATTTTTGGAAAGCATAATAATTCGGATGCTATAACTTATTATGATAAAATTAATTCTGCTGATATTTCATGTGCGGGGGAAATTAAAATGGGTTCTTGTGGATTTGCCCATATAAATAATAAATTATTCTTTTTTATCAAGTCAAAAACAGACGAAATAAGAACAAAAATGAATGCAATGGGCGGTAAGCGAACTTCTGCTGTAGGTGAGTTAATTGTTGGAGAAATTGATACAAAGAAAAATTTGATTAAGTACGCTACAAAGATTTCGGATTTAAACCCAGATTATGATTTTTCATTAGATAAACTTTTTTATGACGGTTCAATGGATAAATTAATAGTAGCAGGGACCTATCTTGATAATGAAACTTTTGAAAATTCAAAAGCAAAAGAAGGCTCCGAAGTTACCGGTTGGTTCGCTGTCGTTATTAATGAGGCAGTAAAAGAAGAGCAACATACTTTTGTAAAAAATGACAACCGAATTTTCGAAAATGTTAAAGAAAAATCACAAAGTAATAGACGTACAACTATTAGGAGTATTGAGAAAGCTAAAGATGGTTATCTTATAGTAGCTGAACTGGCATCTAAAATATATCAAAACGGACAACCAGTGGGAGGTATGACGAGTTCATTTCGCTCATTTCAGCCTTTTGGATTTAACCGTTTTACTTTAAATGAGAATTTGGAGCTTGAAAGCACTGAATTTTACCCAGCTAAAGTTTGGCATAAAATTAAATTTGAAGAGATTGAAAACGCAAATTTAGTAAGGTCAGGCGAATCTAGAAGCCAAGGTTTTTGTGTTTCAGGTAATAGTCAGTCAACTATTGTTTATTCATATGGCAAAAACATTATTTTATGTAAAGAGGGTGAAGATTATGTGTTTCTTCAGGAACTATTAAGTGCTGATATAGAAGTGAGAGCACAAGACATGACTATGATTAGTAATAACGAAGCTTTGATGACTATGTTTATAGAAAATGACACTAAAAAGACCGCTAATACAACATGGTTTTATCCTGTTGATGATAAAAAATACTGTCTGCTGGAGTGGAGGGAAAAAGAACTTGTTTTCAAGTTCCTTTCATATTAAAGATTTATCATTTTCTTGCAAATAACTAATTGTCTTTTCTTAAGGCTAAAACTCGTCTAAATTCTTGTTCTAAAGCCATAAAAACTATTATATTAGTCACTTCAATTTTAAATCAATTTTCCTATGGAAACTACAGCATATCAATCAAAACATAAAATCCGTATCGTAACAGCTGCCGCTTTATTTGACGGACACGATGCTGCTATTAATATCATGCGTCGTATCATTCAATCAAGTGGTGCAGAGGTAATACATTTGGGTCATGACCGAAGCGCGCAAGAAGTTGTAAACTGTGCTATTCAGGAAGATGCGAATGCGATTGCCGTTACGAGTTACCAAGGCGGACACGTTGAGTATTTTAAATACATGTACGATTTGTTGAAAGAGCAAGGCTGCGAGCATATCAAATTATTTGGTGGTGGCGGTGGTGTAATTCTTCCAACTGAAATCGAAGAATTACATGCTTATGGCATTACTCGTATTTATGCTCCTGATGATGGGCGTTCTATGGGTTTACAAGGAATGATCAACGATTTATTGCGTCAGTGTGATTATG
The DNA here is from genome assembly GCA_046594225.1 of Bacteroidia bacterium. Lineage (GTDB taxonomy): Bacteria > Bacteroidota > Bacteroidia > B-17B0 > Aurantibacillaceae > UBA4416. The sequence continues at coordinate 36,492 of JBKJPW010000156.1, read as the reverse complement.
CTACTGGAACACAAATTAAAAATGATGTAGATAAAATTGCAGAAAGAAATTATAAATCTTTGGCACGTATTATTTCAGCTGCTGAAAATTTTAATGAAGAAAATATTGCATTACTAAACGAATTAAAAACAAAAGCAGAGAAATCTCAAACACCAGTGCTTGGTATCACAGGAACCGGTGGTTCAGGAAAATCAAGTTTAGTAGATGAATTGGTTCGTCGTTTTTTAGTCGATTTTAAAGATAAACAGATTGCTATTATTTCGGTTGACCCATCAAAGCGTAAAACAGGTGGCGCTTTATTAGGAGACAGAATTCGCATGAATGCTATAAATAACGATCGCGTATATATGCGTTCGTTAGCTACTCGCCAGAGTAATTTAGCATTAAGCAAATATGTGCAAGATGCTGTTAACATTTGTAAGGCAGCTAACTTCGATTTAATTATTTTAGAAACTTCTGGTATTGGTCAATCTGATACAGAAATTATTGAACACTCTAATATGAGTTTGTATGTGATGACGCCTGAATATGGTGCAGCTACACAGTTAGAGAAAATTGACATGTTAGATTTTGCTGACATTATTGCTTTAAATAAATTTGATAAACGTGGCGCTTTAGATGCGATACGTGATGTAAAAAAACAATATAAGCGTAATCATAATTTATGGGAAATTGCTGATGAAGATATTCCAGTATTTGGAACAATTGCCTCTCAATTTAACGACCCTGGCATGAATCGTTTGTACAAAGCAGTGATGAATAAAATGGTTGAGAAAACAGGAAATAAAGCTTTAGCTTCTCAATTTCATATTACAGAAGAGATGAGCGAAAAAATTTATATTATTCCTCCTTCTAAAACACGTTACTTATCTGAGATTTCTGAAAACAACCGGAGCTACGATAAACGTGCAAATGCTCAAGCGGAAGTTGCGCAAAAACTTTTCGGTATTCAAAAAACAATCGAAACGATTAATGAATCCAAAATGGAGGATAAAGATCGTTTGATTAAAGGATTGCAAGAAGCATTTGAAAAAACAAAATTAGATTTAGATCCTCGTCACTTATTAGTTATAGAAGGTTGGGAAGCAAAAAAGAAATTATACAGCAGTGAGTTTTATGAATTTAAGGTTCGTGATAAAGTTTTAAAAATTGAAACACATTACGAATCTTTATCACATTCAAAAATCCCAAAAATTGCGTCTCCAAAATATACATCTTGGGGAGATATTTTAAAATGGACTTTACAAGAAAATTTCCCTGGAGATTTTCCTTACACGGCTGGTATTTATCCATTTAAGCGTGAAGGCGAAGATCCAACGCGTATGTTTGCTGGTGAAGGCGGGCCAGAAAGAACGAACAAGCGTTTCCATTATGTAAGCAAAGGATTGCCTGCGGCTCGTTTAAGTACAGCATTTGATAGCGTAACGTTATATGGTAACGATCCCGACCACCGTCCCGATATTTATGGTAAAGTTGGTAATAGTGGCGTAAGTATTTGTTGTTTGGATGATGCTAAAAAATTATACTCTGGTTTTAATTTAGCAGATCCAAAAACATCGGTATCAATGACCATCAACGGTCCTGCACCAACATTAGCAGCATTTTTTATGAACGCAGCTATTGATCAGCAATGCGAATTATACATCAAAGAAAATAAATTAGAAAAAGAGGTAGAAGCAAAAATTGCTGGTATTTATAAAACTAAAGGAACTGTTCGTCCAACTTATCAAGGCGAATTACCAGAAGGAAATAATGGCTTAGGTTTACTATTGTTAGGCGTTACAGGCGACCAAGTTTTACCTAAAGATGTTTACGAAAAAATTAAAGCAACAACTTTATCGCAAGTTCGTGGTACAGTTCAAGCAGATATTTTAAAAGAAGATCAAGCGCAAAATACTTGTATTTTTAGTACAGAGTTTAGTTTACGTGTGATGGGTGATGTGCAACAATATTTCATCGATCAAAAAGTACGTAACTTCTATTCTGTTTCTATTAGTGGTTATCACATTGCAGAAGCAGGAGCAAATCCTATTTCGCAATTAGCCTTTACCTTAGCAAATGGATTTACGTTTGTAGAATATTATTTAAGTCGCGGAATGAACATTGATGATTTTGCGCCAAACTTATCATTCTTCTTTAGTAACGGTATCGACCCTGAGTATAGTGTGATTGGCCGTGTAAGTCGCCGTATTTGGGCTAAAGCCATGAAATTGCGTTATAACGGAAACGAAAGAAGTCAAATGTTGAAATACCATATTCAAACTTCTGGACGTTCGTTACACGCGCAAGAAATTGACTTTAATGATATTCGTACAACCTTACAAGCATTGTATGCTATTTACGATAACTGTAACTCTTTGCATACTAACGCTTACGACGAAGCGATTACAACACCTACAGAGGAATCGGTTCGTAGAGCAATGGCCATTCAATTAATTATTAATCGGGAATTAGGTTTAGCAAAAAACGAAAATCCGTTACAAGGTTCTTTCATTATTGAAGAATTAACCGACTTAGTAGAAGAAGCGGTGTTAACTGAATTTGATCGCATCTCTGAACGTGGCGGTGTATTAGGCGCCATGGAAACGATGTATCAACGCGGACAAATACAAGAAGAAAGTTTGTACTATGAAACATTAAAACATACAGGGGAGTATCCAATCATTGGTGTAAATACATTCTTATCTAGCAAAGGAAGTCCAACCGTATTACCTCGCGAAGTAATTCGTTCAACAACCGAAGAAAAAGAATATCAAATTACGATGTTAGGCGAGTTGCATAAAACACATGCTGATAAGCATGATGAAATGGTAAAACGTTTACAAACTGCCGCTATTCAAAACAAAAATATTTTTGCTGAATTAATGGATGCGGCAAAATATATGAGCTTAGGTGAAGTGACTAAATGTTTGTTTGAAGTTGGAGGGCAGTATAGAAGGAATATGTAACTTATGAAATATTTTTTGGCTCTAATTACTATTTGTTTTTTTCGAATATCATTTTCGCAAATTTCTCCCTTAAACACTTTTGTTATTCCAACAGGGAGCCCCTTTCCAATAAAAATTATTGCTCAGACTGATTCTAGTATTTTTTTTGTTGGCAAAAAAATTGCGGAAAAGGATATATGGGATCTTTATATTTCAAAACGCTCTGCTTTTAAGGATGCTATCGATTTTGAAGTATGCCTTGATGTAAGAAAAATTTATAATGGTAAATTTAATATCGACAACGTGAATTTTGAATATATGCAGTGCAAGAATAATATTATCTTCTTGTTTACCGCAGTTAGTCCTAGTAACAAAATATTGTTTGGGAAAATAATCAGTTTTGATGGCGAAGTTTCTGAGCCATTTGTTTTAGATAGAACTGACTATACGAATGAAAATTTAGAAAGTTGTTCATACAGTTATTATCTTACCAATAAGAAAAATATTCTGGTTTTTAATCAACGTGCCTATACAAGTGGATTTGAACGAGATAAATGTATATTGTTTGACAACTTCCTTAGTAAAATATGGGAATACGATTTGCCCACTATTAATGCACATAATCAGGAAAATTTAATTGCAGATGTGGATAATGCTAACAATTTGATATTCTATAATCTATTCTTTGATAAGTATACCTATTTCAATTCATCTAATCATTTAATTGCTCAAAAAGTTTATAGTTATTCAAAGTCTAACACTAAAATTAAATATAAGCTTGGTAATCTTGAATACGACCTACTTATAAGAGAAGATAGTATAAATTTGTTTTTTGTAAATGCCTTCAAACAAGAAATAGCCTCTGCAAAATTGTATTACCCTTTTCTACAATTCCCAATCATAAAATCGCTTACAAGTACACAATTATTAATGTATAATGTTGTGGATATCGATGATGAAAAATATATTTTTCCAGGAAAGAAAGCAATGTACTATAAAAGGTTTGATTTAAAAAACAAGAGTGTCTTGCTTGACACTTTACTCGTGATGAGCGAAAAATTGCAAAGAAAATTAAGTTATAATTATGGGCCAGGAGGCAAAAGACCTACAGGAAAATATTTTAAACTTTTAAATGAAAACTATATTGACGGAAAACTTATTTCAGTCTTTGAACATATTTATAACGGACAATTTCTAGAATTGTTGGCCTGTAACTATAATGTCACATTAAATAAGTTTGAATGGAACCAACTTATACCAAGAAAAATAAATATCTATTATCCCAATATTTATGATGTTGTAACTAGGTATTATGACACTAAATTAAGTGTGTCGTTTTTCGAGCACCCTAAAAATTCTGCTGTAAATATTAACTATACAGATTTTGATGCATATAAACTTTTGCGTAAACCACACGACAAAATGTTTGTGTCTTATACATTTTTGCCAGACGGAGAGGTGGAAAAAAACATTTATCAAAAAATAGATGATTCCTTTATGTTTCCATGGCTAAATAGCAAAAAAGAAGTTGATGTAAATCATTTTTTTGACAAGAGAGATTTTTTGCCTTTGGAGTTTTTATATAAAACCTGATAATATAAAGTTAAATTTTTCTTAAGCCGTTTATCCAATAATTTATACTGTATACTTTTTTTATTTAATTTTATCAAAACAATTAAAACAAAAACAATGAAAAAAACTATTTATGTATTAATTGGCTTAGTAGCCGTTTGGTTAATATTATGTATCGCCGGACCTTCACAAATAAAAGTTGAACGTTCAATCGATATCAATGCAGATGCAGAGATGATTAGAACTAAAATTACTGATCTTAAATTTTTCCATGAAAGCTGGAGTCCTTGGACAGAAAAAGACACTAATATGAAAGTAACCTATAAGGGTGAAACAGGACAAGCAGGAAACTCTATGTCTTGGGAAAGTAATAACAAAGAGGTTGGAGTAGGTTCAATGACCTATAAATATACTCATGGAGATACGATTATGGAGTCTTTATATTTTGAAGGAGAAGGAGAAGCACAAATTTATCATGTGGTTGCAGCTAACGGAGCAACAAGTAAGGTAACCTGGATTATGCAGAATGACGTACCATTTTATATAAGATTTATGATGTTGTTCATGAACATTGATAAAATGGTTGGACCTGATTTTGAAAAAGGGTTAAATAAATTGAAAACTGCTATGGAAAGTATTCCAGCGGAAACTCTTGCTAATTATGATGTGAAAGAAATGAATTGGGACGCTAAAACATTTTATGGTAAAAGAACTAAACTAGCGTATGAGAAAATAGGAGATTTTAGTGGGGAAACTTATGGTAAAGTTGGACAAGTAATGGGTAAAGCAAAAATAGAACCTATTGGCATGCCAAAAGCTATTTATTTTTCTTTTGATGAAAAAACAATGATGGCAGATTTTGCTCCTGTGATGGAAGTAGCGAATGGTACAAAATTAGAAGGAGTTGAAAAATTTGAAACTCCAGCTAGTAAGGTACTATTGATTGAATACTTTGGAGCCTATGATAAGTCTGCCAACGCACATTATGCAATGGATGCTTATATGAAAGAAAAAGGCTTAACTCAAAGTTTTGTGATTGAAGAATATGCCAATGACCCAATGACAGAAAAAGACACGGCAAAATGGCAAACTAATATTTTTTATTTAGTTAAATAAAATACCAAATTTTATGGTTTAAAAAGCCTTCACAATTTGTGAGGGCTTTTTTTATTTCAGTTTTAATCTTATCTTAGTCTGATATCATTCAAGGTTCTTATTAAAACATTAATTTACATATTTCTATTTATTTTTTCTTATTCTGGTTTTTCTCAAAACCTAGATTCATTACATCATTTATATAAAACAGCTGCAAATTTAAAATCTAAAACAAAAGCACTTTTAGTATATGGAGATGAGTTAATCCATCATGATATTGATTCGGCTTTAGTTTGTGGTAATATTGCTTTTAAAAATGCAAAAGTATTAAAAGATAGTTCCATTTTAGCAGAATCTCACATGCTTTTAGGATATAGTTTGGAGGCTAAAGGAAATTACAAAGGTGCTTTACAGAATTTTATTATTGCAACCGATTTATTTAAGAAAATGAAAATCAAACCCAAGTTGGCTCAATGTTACACAGCTATGGGCATTGTATATTGGTACCAAGGGTTTTCAAATAAAGCGATTGAATACTACAAAAAAAATATTTCAATTTGTTTAGATATTAAAGATGAGAATGGTATGGCGGCTAGTTATGGCAACATCGCTATTATTTTTGATGAACGAAGCGATTTAGAAAATGCGTTAATGTATTATCAGAAAGCTCTAGTAATATTTGAAAAAAATAAAAGGCCAATGCAAATGGCTGCTTGTTTGGATAATATGTCGCTGGTCTACAAACAACAGAAAGAATTTAAAACAGCTTTAGATTTTAATTTGAAGAGTTATAATTTGAGAGAAAGTATTGGCGATACTTTAGGCATGTTGGCGAGCATGGAGAATTTAGGCAGCATCTTTATAGCATTAAAAAAGTATGATGATGCTATTCAAATTAGCAATAGAGTTGTTGATATAGCTAATAGATTGGGGGCAAAAGAAGATGTGAAATTCGCCTTATTAAATTTAAAACAAGCTTACGAAGCTAAAAAAGATTACAAAACCGCCAATGCTATTTTAAATCATTTGATGGAAATTAAAGATAGCTTACGAAACATTGAAAACGCTAATCAAATAGCCGAATTAGAAACGAAATTTAAAACTAAGGAAAAAGAAACAGAGCTTTCTGAAATTAAATTAATACATCAACTTCAGGAAAAAGAAAACTCTGAAAGGCTGAAACGTAAAAATTACTTCATCGGAATTTTGTCTTTAATAGGTGTATTTATTCTTTTAATATCATTTTTATTATTAAGAAGGTATAAGGAAAAACAACAAATAGCAGAAGCTATTAGCAAAAAAAATGAAGCTATTGAAGCTCAAAAAATGATTATTGATAAAGCATACTATGAGCTGTCTGAAAAAAACAAAGACATTACGGATAGTATAAAGTACGCTCAACGGATTCAAGAAGCGATTTTCCCCTCATCTAATTTATTCGCAAACCTTTTTCCGCAATCTTTCGTTTATTTTAAGCCAAAAGATATTGTGAGCGGTGATTTTTACTGGATAGAAGAAGGAGTTGATGATTCTGTTTTTATAGCTGTAGTTGATTGTACCGGACATGGAGTTCCTGGAGCATTTATGAGCATAGTAGGATTTAATTTATTAAATAAAGCAATTCATGAAAATAAATGTGATAATCCCGCAGATATTTTAAGTCAGGTTAATATTGACTTAACGGAAACATTAAAACAAACTTTTGAGGAAAGTGCTGTAAAAGACGGCATGGAAATTTCTTTATGTAAATGGAATAAAAACACAAATGAATTTATATTTGCTGGTGCTAACACAATTATCTATCACATTTCGAATAATAATATAAACATAATTAAAGGGAATAAACACCCTATTGGAAGTTTTTACGGAGAACAACTAAAGCCATTTCATAATACAATTATTCATGTGACTAAAAACGATTGTGTTTACCTGTTTTCAGATGGCTATGCGGATCAATTTGGCGGACCTAAAGGAAAAAAATATAAATACAAACAGCTGGAAGAATTTTTAGTTTCAAATTCAGACAATCCAATTAAACGCCAAAACGAACTATTAAGCGAAGAGTTTGAAAATTGGAAAGGTAACTTAGAACAGGTGGACGATGTATGCGTCATAGGCCTAAAATTTTAAAATATAATGTGTCATGAAAAAATTAACAAGCTTTATTACGGTTTTTGTTTTAATGATTATTACAGAGAATGTGTTCTCTCAATTAGATTCATTAAAAAATCAACCCCACTTTACTAAACATTTAACCTTAAATGAAACATTTTTTGGGAATGAAGATATGTATCAAGTGTGCTATCCTAAAGACCATCGATCAGTTTTTACTTTTATTATTATATTTTCAATTACAACCTTAATTCTTGGGATACTTGTTATTTATATTAAAAACAGTAGCAATAAAAAACTCAAAGAAAAAAATTCCATTATTGAGGAACAAAACAAAGATTTGATTGATAGTATCAATTATGCTCAACGTATTCAAAATGCCATTTTGCCAGATAAATCTATTGAAGACGAGATTTTAAAAAATGGTTTTGTATTATATAAACCAAAACATATCGTCAGCGGAGATTTTTACTGGCTTCATAAATGTAAAGATATTTTATACTTTGCAGTAATTGATTGCACTGGTCATGGAGTGCCCGGCGCATTGCTAACTATGTTGGCTCATAATGCCATTAACAAAGCGGTGATTGAAAAAGGCTTAGCGGATCCAACATTGATTTTAGATAGTATGAATACAGACGTGAAAGCATCGTTAAAACAAAATCAAAATCAGGACATCAGAGATAGTATGGAAGTTGGAATAGTTTGTTACAATACTCAAACTAAACAAGTGTTGTTTTCAGGAGCTAATACAGCAATAACTTATATTCAAAACAATGAATTAAAAATTGCTAATGGCGGTAAATGTTCTGTGGGCTCTGTGCAAGAAGGAGAGATTGTGTTGCCAACCACACATACCATCCAATTAAATAGTGGTGATTGTTTTTATCTCTACTCTGATGGTTATGCTGATCAATTTGGAGGACAAAAAGGCAAAAAATACAAATACAAACAATTAGAAGAGTTGTTAAATACAAATTGCCATAAAGAACCTTTTCAACAAAGGGAAGTACTTAATGTTAGTTTTGAGACTTGGAAAGGCACCTTAGAACAAGTAGATGATGTTACTGTAATAGGGTATAAAATAATTTAATAATTACTTATAGCATGCTTGATCGCATCAATAGACACGCCTCGGTATAGCTCATAATTTCCTATTTTTTTTGGTAAGGAAAAACATAAATCATCACCTTCATTTTTTTTATCATGAAGGATGTATTTTAAAAGTTGAGATTCGGTTTCCTTTGGAATTTTTATCTTCTTATAAATTGATTGAATATAATCAGTAATTTCTTTTAGCTCTTTTACGGATATCCTTTTTAGTGAGTGGGCAACAGCTGCCTCCATTAGCATGCCAGCAGCAACAGCTTCGCCATGTAAGATGTCTTTTTTTTGCGCTATTAATGCACTTTCTAAAGCATGCCCAATATTATGGCCAAAGTTTAGCGACTTTCGTAAATTAGTTTCATGTAAATCTTGTTTTACAATAGTGTTTTTTAGTTCAATGGCTTTTGTAATTATTTTTTCTGAACTAAATTGAGCAACTGTTTTTAATTTTCTTAGCTCTTTCCAAAAATCAACTTCTGATATTAAGGCAATTTTAATAATTTCGGCATAGCCATTTTTGATTTGTCGTTCAGACAATGTTTCTAAAAAAACTGGATTTACAAAAATACCTTTTGGCTCAGATGTTGTTCCGATATGATTTTTAATACCCTCAAAATCAACACCTGTTTTTCCGCCAACACTTGCATCTACCATACTTAGTAAAGTAGTGGGAATATTTATGCAATCAATGCCTCTTTTAAACGTTGAAGCAACAAAGCCACCTAAATCACTAATCACTCCGCCGCCCAAATTAATGATTAAACTTTTTTTATCGGCTCCAGTATCTGTTAGCGCGCCCCAAACTTGCACGCAAGTCTCTAATGTTTTTTTATCTTCTCCACTTTCTAGTTCAATAATCTCGGCTTCATTTAATAGTGGGGCGTGAAACAACAATGCGGGCAAGCAATAATCAAAAGTGTGTTCATCACACAAAATATAATAATGATTGTATTTATTCTTTTTAAGAAATGAATTTAGTGCGTCAAAACATTTGTCGCCAATGTAAATGTTATATGAATTTGCTTTGATAGTTGACATATTAAATAAGTTGTTTGATTTGTTTTAGAGCTAGTTTGGCTTGTTCATTATTTGGATAGCGTTTCAATAATCTATTCAAATAAATTTCTGCTTGTTTAAAATCTTTTTTGTACGCGTATAATCCGGCAATGTTTAATAATAGCGCTTCATAATCTGGGTCAAGTGCCAATGCTTTAAAATATAAGACTTCTGCTTCTTTTACATTGCCTTGCTTTAACTTAACAAATCCTAAACTAGTTAATGCCGACACCTGTTTTGGATTTTCTTTTAAAATTGCTAAAAACTCTTTTTCAGCATTAGGTAGTAGATTGTTAGCTGCTAAAGCTGCCGCATATTTATTTCTAAAATCTAAAACGTAAGGCGCTAGATCAACCGATTTTTTATAGAAGTTGATAGCGCGTTGAATATTGCCCATATTATAGAATGCCTCTCCAATTCTATAACTACACCAGGCATCATCATTGGAGTACGATTTTTTGGTTAGCTTATTGTTTAATAGGTAAGCGTCGGTTATTCTGTTAGTATAGCCAACTATTTTACTAAAATTATTTTTATTAAAATACAATTGAACTAATAAATCAATATTGGTTTTCAAATCAGCATCTGTTTTATCTTTTAAATAAAACGAGGCGCTATCTAAACAATCTGGCTTTCCTTCATATTTTTCGTATTGATTAATGTATGCTTTGGCTTTGATATATGAGCTAGGATTTTTTTCATTAATAGCATACAATCCAATAAACTCTTTTATTCCGTTTTTATCTTTTTTTGTTATTGGTTTACGGATGTAGTGATCATGAACGGTAACATGCGGAATATCGATAGAGCCAGATTTTGGCATATGGCAACTCACACAGTTTGATTTATTTGTAACTTCTTTTTTACTACAAATTAATTTTGAGCCAAAAGTTAAATTGTTTTTTATCTCTTTAGTCCCTTCTATCTTTTTTGTCTCTTTATAATGGCAAGAATTACAAGCATCATTAAATACGTTTGGATTTGTTTCGCGTACACTCACATGCGGATTATGACATGTAATACAAGTCATCGCATCTTTATAAGGCTTTAATTTATTAGTGTTGGTCGTTGAGGCTCTCGAAACGTTAATGCTAGAAACAATAAAGCATTGACTTTGTTTTAATCTGTCAGCATGTGATGCCATAATAAACTCATCATCTGCATTTTTATATTTCGGCAAAAATACCGTCATATAATCACTCAGTTTCATACCTGGTTTAAAATCATAAAACGATTTTCCTTCTTTCAAAACAGTATTTCCTTGTAAATGGCAACGTTGACAAATATCAAATTGCGCATCAATACTTAATTTTGCAGGATTTACAATACTATAGTCAATATATTTTGATGTATCTATTCTGCTCCCTGTTCGCCGCTCTGCCACGTGTATGCTTCCTGGCCCATGGCAACGTTCGCAATTAATACCTTCAGGCACGGTTGTAAATTTATTTTCAGAACCCAAAACAAACTCCGGATAGTTGTTGTGGCAACTCATACACTCTAATCCAATCTTGCGCATAAAACGAGTGTTACGTCCGTTTTCAAAACCAGGAGGCAAGTCCCATGTTTTTTTCTGCGTGTAAAATGTCATCGGCATTTGGTTTAAATAACCATTAACCGATTGAATGTGAGAATTGGTATGTTGACCAGAACCGACAATAAAATCAACTGTTTCCTGACGTTTATAGATAGTGTCTTTTCCTTTCAGTCTATATTCTAAAAATTGCAAACTATCATGTAACCAAAATGCCTTGTAATAAAAATCACCAATTTTATCATGAATGATAGCGTTGTGGTAATCTCCAGATGATTTTTGTTTTGAAGCAACATCAAACGATTTACCCATGCCTGTTTTAATAAAAGTGTTATAAATATCTTGATGACATAGTTTACAAGTATTTATGCCAACATATTTAGCAGAATCCGAATGATTCAAATAAAGTAAGGTGTCTTTTTTTATAGTTTGGTTAGACTCATTATTTCCTTCGGGTATCTGACAAGAAAACACAATTAACCCAATGGTTAAAACTAAGCTAAAGAAAACTGAATAAGTATGTTTTGGACGTATTATGGGATTTTAATTTTTTTTAAAGATACTCACATTATTTAAAATCTTGAAGTCGCATTTTGCGACCTCAAAAAAATAAAAAGCTACAAATTGTAGCAATCATTAACTATAAAATCACACTATTTTTACAAAAACAATTTTTATGCAGAAAGCCGATATTATGTTTACCGAAGACACCGTAATAAATAAAATTTACACAATTAGAGGGCAAAAAGTGATGCTTGATAGGGATTTAGCAACCTTATATCAAATAGAAACTAAACGATTAAAAGAAGCTGTTAGAAGAAATATAGCTAGATTCCCAGATGACTTTATGTTTGAACTAAATGACATTGAATTCCAAAATTGGAGGACGCAATTTGCGACCTCCAAATCCGACAGAATGGGATTAAGGATTTCTCCAATGGTTTTTACCGAACATGGCGTTTTAATGCTTTCGAGCGTTTTAAATAGCGAAAGAGCAATAGAAGTTAATATTCAGATAATGCGGGTTTTTAGTAAAATTCGTAAAGTACTAACAGACACTTCGGAAGTTCGAATTATTATTGATGAACTGAGGCGTAAAACAGATAATAACACTAAAAACATTGAAGTAGTTTTTCAGTATTTGGATGAATTAATTGAAAAACAAGAAACTCCAACAATAAGAAATAAAATTGGGTTTAATGTTAATGACGAAGTTGCGTAAATACTTAGCACTATATTTTGCTTAAATCCTAAAAATCATCTCAATAGTCTTAAATTAACCATTATTTAACGATAAAGCGTAGATTTTCAGTAAGATAAATTGGTTTGTAGCTTTAAATTGTATACTTTTGCGCCCTTATTAAAATATACCATGTCAGAAATTAGAAACATTGCCATTATTGCCCATGTCGATCACGGGAAAACAACATTAGTAGATAAAATTTTACACCAATGTAATTTATTCAGAGAAAATCAAGCTTCAGGTGAATTGATCCTTGATAATAACGATTTAGAGCGTGAACGTGGTATTACCATTTTGGCTAAAAACGTTTCTGTAATGTATAAAGGAACAAAAATCAACATCATTGACACACCAGGCCATGCTGACTTTGGTGGAGAAGTTGAACGTACATTAAACATGGCAGATGGCGTAATTTTATTAGTAGATGCTTTTGAAGGACCAATGCCTCAAACTCGTTTTGTGACTCAAAAGGCAATTGCTGCTGGTAAAAAAGCAATTGTTGTTGTTAATAAAGTTGATAAACCAAACTGTCGTCCTGATGAAGTTCATGATCAAGTTTTTGATTTGTTCTTTAACTTAGATGCTACTGAAGATCAATTAAACTTTCCAACAGTTTTTGGATCTAGTAAAAACGGATGGATGGGACCTGATTATAAAACAGCAACTACTGATGTTACTTATTTATTAGATACTATTTTAGAAAATATTCCTACAGCTCCTGAGCGCGTTGGAACACTACAAATTCAAATCACTTCTTTAGATTACTCTTCTTTTATTGGCCGTATTGCTGTTGGACGTGTGTTCCGTGGCATTATTAAAGAAAACATGCCAGTTAGCGTAGTAAAACGCGATGGTAGAATTCAAAAATCTCGTATTAAAGAATTATATGTATTTGAAGGCTTAGGTAAAGTTAAAGTATCTGAAGTTCAAACAGGTGATATTTGCGCATTTACTGGAATTGAAGGTTTTGAAATTGGCGATACTGTTGCTGATTTTGAGGTTCCTGAGGCAATGCCAACAATGAAAATTGATGAGCCAACAATGAGTATGTTGTTTACGATTAACAACTCTCCTTTCTTTGGTAAAGATGGTAAATTTGTAACGTCTCGTCACTTACGTGATCGTTTATTTAAAGAATTAGAAAAAAACTTAGCAATGCGTGTTGAAGAAACTTCTTCACCTGATTCTTACTTAGTTTTTGGACGTGGTATTTTGCATTTATCTGTATTAATTGAAACGATGCGTCGTGAAGGTTATGAATTACAGTTAGGTCAGCCACAAGTTATTGTTAAAGAAATTGACGGCAAAAAATGTGAACCAATTGAGGTGTTAACAGTTGATGTTCCTCAAGAATCAGCATCTAAAGTAATTGACTTAGTAACACAACGTAAAGGTAACTTAATGCTAATGGAAGCTAAAGGAGATTTAACTCATATTGAGTTCGAAATCCCAGCTCGTGGTATTATTGGCTTACGTAATAATGTATTAACTGCAACAGCTGGCGAGGCTATTATGGCTCACCGTTTTAAAGATTATGAACCTTGGAAAGGCCCAATTCCTAGCCGTATAGCAGGTGTATTAATCTCTAAAGATAAAGGAACAGCAGTAGCTTATTCTATTGATAAATTACAAGATCGCGGTAAGTTTTTTGTGGAAGCAGGTGATGAAATTTACCCAGGAATGGTTATCGGCGAGCATATCCGTCCTGATGATTTAGTAGTAAATATCTGTACTGAAAAACAATTAACAAATATGCGTGCATCAGGTACTGATGATAAAATGCGTATTGTGCCAAAAATTAACTTCAGTTTAGAAGAAGCTATGGAATATATCCAAGGTGATGAGTACGTTGAGATTACGCCAACATTCATCCGTTTACGTAAAATTTATTTAGATGAAGGTGAGCGTAAACGTTTAGGTAAGTCATTAGTTTCTAAATAATAGTATTTCTAATACAATCTTAAAGCCTTATAGCAAATTTGCTATAAGGCTTTTGTGTTTAGATTGGAGCCACAATCTTTACTACTAATTTATTTACTTTTTTTAATCTGCGACAATCCGCTAAATCTGTGTCATCTGTGTTCCATTTTTTTATTTTTAATATACAGAAATAATTTTCTCTCATAACTTATAACTTATAACTTTGAACCAAATATGAAGCCTAGTTACGAAGAAATATATATGGAGTTGGCCGAAAAGCTAGCATTACGCTCACATTGCGTAAAAGCTCAGGTAGGAGCCGTTTTAACTAAAGATACACGCATTGTATCATTAGGTTATAATGGTCCGCCAGCAGGAACTCATAATTGCGATCAAGAATGGCCAGAACATGGCTGCGCTAGAGACAGTAAGGGAAGTTGCTCTTTAGCTTTACATGCCGAACAAAATGCAATACTTTATGCAGTAAAAAATAACACAACTATTGATGGCTCTACATTATACGTTACGTTATCGCCATGCATTGCATGTGCTCGTGTAATTTATACGATGGGAATTAAAAGAGTGTATTATAAAAATAGTTACGCTGAGTATAAAAATATTCCATCAGATGAAGGAGTAGATTTTTTAAGAAAATTTGGGGTTGAAGTTATTAGATATACTAAATAGTACAAGTAAGTAAAACGTTATATACTAACAAAAAAATGTTTAAATTATTTTTTATATTTATCATCACATTATTTATCTCTATTCCTTGTGTAGCTCAAGAAGGTGGCGGAAAGTCGGACGTTCCTAAGCATGAAAAATCTTTTAAGAGTAAACGTAAGTTAGCTAAGGCAGATAGAAAAGCAGCCAAAGAAAAACGTAAAGCAGAAAAAGCAGAACGAAAAAAAATCAAAGCCCATCATAAACGAATTCAAACAAAAGAAGTTCGTAAACGGATGAAAAAAAATAAAGGAAAATCAATTAGAAATAATGCTCATCAGAGAGAGCCATTTTTTCATCGTTTATTTCAGAAAAAAAGAGGAAAAGCCACTAAAAAGGGCAAGGAAAAGCCCTCAAAGGTACAACAGTATTAAATTTACAACTGTTTTAAGAGCTGTAGTTTCATTTTTCTCGAAAAATTAACCACTTATTGGCAAAAACCCACCACTTATCAATTTTGTACACCCATTTAACAGTTCTCTAAAAATATGTTAAACTAACTCTTTAAATTCGTGTTAATTCTTGTTAAGTTTAATACCCTTTAACAACAAAAATTTGGAAAATAATAACCACATAATCAGAATATTACAAAAAATCAGCATAAAAACTTGCACTAGTTATCTATCATTTATATATTTATCCGCTCGTACAAATCGAACTTAATTAAAAACTATCAATATGTTAAGAAAAATTTACTTTTCAGTCGTAACACTTCTACTAGCTAGCGCTTCTATTTTGGCGCAAAACAACACTGGTGCTATCAAAGTTTTACTAAAAGATAAAACAAATGGTGAATCAATTCCCTTTGCAAATGTTGTTGCTTATCAAGGTGGCGTGCAGGTTGGTGTTGGAACAACAGATATGGATGGTTATGCAACCATTAAGCCGTTATCTCCAGGTAAATATGATGTGAAAGGCGTGTACGTTGGTTATCAGGCTATGGAAATGAAAGGAGTTGTTGTGGGTGAAGCAAAAACTGCCTATGTAACTATTGAATTATCAAATGGGGAAGGTGTAAGATTAGACGAGGTTGAAGTTGTTGCTTATCAAGAGCCCCTAATTGATGGAGATATGAAATCTGGTGGAACTGTTACCAGAGAGGAATACCAAAACATGGCTACTAAAAACATTAACTCTGTTGCTGCAACAACTGCAGGTGTTTATCAAGCTGATGAAGGAAGTGCATTAAATGTACGTGGAGGCCGTTCGGCTTCTACTATTTATTTTGTAGATGGAGTTAAAGTAATTGGTGGTTTAGGAGTTCCTCAGCAAGGTGTTGAACAATTAAACGTTATCACAGGTGGTGTACCTGCTCAATACGGAGATGCAACATCTGGTATTATTTCGGTTACTACACGTGGACCTGCTAGTACATTTGGTGGAGGAATAGAATTGATTTCTTCTCAATTAACAGATAAATATGGGTATAACTCATTAGGTTTTTCATTAACAGGACCAATCTTACAAAAAAGAGATTCTACAGGCCAAAAGAAACCAATTATTGGATTTTTCTTATCAGGACAAGGTACTTACGAAAAAGATCCTGACCCTTCTTATATTAAACTTTGGAAATTAACAGATGATAAATTAGCAGAGATTGAAAAAACACCGTTGGAAGTTGTTACTATTGGATCTCAGGATAAGTTCCGTCGTGCTTTAGATTATGTAACTAAAGCTGATATGGTTCAAACACCTGTTCGTCCAAATGCAGCAAGTCGCTCTATTCAATTAAATGGTAATATTAAATTTAAATTAGCGCCAAATACAGATTTACAAGTAGGTGGTGCATTTGATTATGGAAATAGACATGATTTTGTTTATGGATATTCTTTATTTAATGCTTCAAATAATCCTCAAACCATTTTCTATACTTGGAGAACATATGCTAAGGTTAGCCAAAAATTTGGAACTAATCAAACTTCTACAGAAAAAGAAAAATCTCAATCTTTAATATCTAATGCGTTCTTTACGTTCTTAGCAAGTTATGAGAAAGCAAAATCCAAAACCCAAGATGATACGCACAAGGATAAAATTTTTAATTATGGTTTCCAAGGAAAATATCATTTTGATGTAGATACGACTTCAAACTATCAGTTAAAGTATGATAATGTAAACAATAAATATTATTTAGATTATCAGGGTATAAGAACAGGCCCTGTTACCTATGAAAGAAGTGAGTTAAATCCTATTACGGCTAATTACTCCACACAAGTGTTTGATTTTAGAGGAACTGAACGTTCAATTAATGATGCCCAAACGGATAATGCCTTTGTGAACGGAGATAGTCCTTCGAATATCAATAGTTTATTCTTTTCTTCTGGTCGCCAGTCAAGAACGTATGGTGTAACCGAATCTACACAACTACGTTTCGCTTCAAGTTTTTCTGCTGACTTTAAAAATCACGCTATTATGGTGGGTGTTGAATATGACCAACGTAACCAAAGTGGCTATACAGTGCTTCCTAATGAATTATGGGAACGTATGAGATTTTTAACTAACTCACATTTGGTATCCTTAGATACAACAGCAGCTAACACTATTATTGTTCCAGGTTCTGCATCAACAGGTGGTTTGGATTTACATTACCACAGATATTCTTATGATGCTAATAAACAAAATCAAATTGATAAGTCGCTAAGAGAATCTATGGGATTAGGCTTAGATAATCAAACGTATATTAATACAGATGCCCTTTCTCCAGATGATTTAAAACTAAGCATGTTTAGTGCACAGGATTTATTGCAAAACGGAATAAACCCATTAGTTGATTATTATGGATTTGATTATTTAGGGAATAAAGATAAAAACTCTACTAATCTTGATAAATTCTTAAATGATAAAGATGAAAAAGGAAACCAAACCTTACGTGTTGGAGCTTACAAGCCTATTTATGTAGCTGGTTATATTCAAGATAAGTTCGACTTTAAAGATCTTAAATTTAACGTGGGTATCCGTGTTGACCGTTTTGATGCCAATCAAAAAGTATTAAAAGATCCTTATTTATTTCAAGAAGCATATACTGCTGGAGAAAAATCTGATGGGAAACCTGATAATATTAAAAGTGACTATGTGGTGTATGTTGACGACGTTAACTCAACCAATCCAACTATCGTAGGATATAGACATACAGATGAAAAAACTCAAACAACAACATGGTATAGTAGTGAAGGTAAAGAGATTTCGGATCCAAAATTATTAGTAAATGATGGAAAACTAACTCCTTGGTTAAAAGATGTTGATTATGCCAATAAAAATGCATTTAGCACGGCAGCATTTAGAGACTACAAACCACAA
Organism: Bacteroidia bacterium; assembly: GCA_046594225.1. Taxonomy (GTDB): domain Bacteria; phylum Bacteroidota; class Bacteroidia; order B-17B0; family Aurantibacillaceae; genus UBA4416. The sequence goes on along the minus strand of JBKJPW010000156.1, from coordinate 17,909 downwards.
ATTAATGTAATGCCTCGTGTGGCTTTCTCATTCCCTATTTCAGATGTAGCTGGTTTTACTGCACATTATGATGTTTTAACTCAACGTCCAAGCGATGGTTTAATGCGCTTCGATCCAAAAAACTACTACTTTATTAATTCTACAGCTAGTCCGTTTATTACTAACTCAAACTTAAAACCTGAAAAAACAATTGATTACGAAGTTGGATATCAACAGGTTTTAAATCAAAAGAAAAATGCCTCTTTAAAGGTAACTGCTTTTTATCGTGAGTTAAGAAATCAAATTACTCAGGTTTCTGTTTCAAATGCTTACCCAAGAACATACCAAACTTATGCAAATAAAGATTTTGGTACAGTGAAAGGCTTAACAGCTGAATTTGATTTAAGAAGAACTGGTGGTATTTCTTTAACAGCAAACTACACATTACAATTTGCTGATGGATCAGGATCAAACGCTAACTCTGGGGCAAACTTAGCAGGATCAGATCAACCAAATTTACGTATAACATTACCATTGGACTATGATCAACGTCACACAATCACGTTAAATTTTGATTATCGTTTTGGAGAAGGTAAAGATTATAAAGGACCACAGTTTAATCGTAAGAAAAAAGGGGAACAACAAACTGTTCAGGTATTCCAAAACATGGGAGCTAACTTAATTTTCCGTATAGGTTCAGGCACGCCTTATACTCGTGATGTTGCTGCATCTCCAATCGGAGGAAGATCTCAAATTAATGGTTCTATTAATGGATCTTACAAACCATGGCAGTTTAGAACTGACTTAAGAGTTGATAAAAACATTGCATTAACATTGGGTAAAAAAGACAGCGATAACAAAAAGAGAGCTGATTTAAACATCTATGTACAAGTATTAAATCTCTTAAATTCTAAAAATATTTTAGGGGTATATAACTTTACTGGTAATCCAGATGATGACGGTTATTTGTCTTCAGCACAAGGGCAGTTATATGTAAATAACAATCCTACTACAGCAACTTCTTTTACTGATCAATACAATATTTACACAAATAACCCAGGTAACTACGGAAGACCACGAGTTATTAGAATTGGTTTAACATTGAGTTTTAACTAGAAATATACTATCAGACTTTAATTATATAACGAATTTTTATTATGGAAATCATGACTAAGTTAAACAAACATCTATTGATTACAGCCATCGCACTAGGTGCTTTGTCTGCTAATGCAAGAGAAAAATATGGCATTGGTGCTCGAACTGCAGCTCCTGAAAAAGTTTTAGCGGGATGTTCGCCTGCACAAGCTTCTGCCGAGCTTCAAGTTAATAACGTAAGAACTATCATATTTTCCGGATCGGATATGTGGTGGGATTTGTTTGGTACCCAAAATGCTTGGTATTTTGTTCCAAAAGTAGAAGATCGTTCAAAAGGAGCTTCTTCAAACTTTGCTGGTAATGTATGGTTTGGTGGTGTTGATATTGGAGGGCAATTAAAAATTGCTGCTCAAACATACCGTCAATCTCAATCAGGGGGTATTAGTTTTTGGACCGGACCTTTAAGTACAGGAGACGCATCTGTATCTTCGGATGTTTGTCAAAAATATGATAAAATCTTTAAATTAACTCGTGCAGAAGTGGATGAGTTTGTATTAGCAGATGGACCTATCACCTCTAATCTTAAAAACTGGCCAGGTAATGGTGATATATCATTAAATCAAGACCAACAACTAGCTCCTTATATAGATATGGATGGAGATGGTATTTATACACCAGAAGCAGGTGATTATCCTTCATATGATGTTTATAACACTGGATTAAAAGATAATTTAGGAGTTTGTAAAGCAAGAGTATTTGGTGACGAAACGTTATGGTGGGTTTATAACGATAATGGCGGTAACCATGGTAATGGTGGTAAAGCAATTGGTATGGAGATTCGCGCTCAGGCTTTTGCTTTCAAAACAACTGATGAGATTAATAATATGACCTTTTATAACTACCAGTTAATTAACCGTTCATCTTTTGCATTGTATGACACATACATGACTGTTTGGACAGATGCTGATTTAGGATATTATGGCGATGATTATATTGGTTGTGATGTAAAAAGAGGCATGGGTTATATTTATAATGCAGATCCAGTAGATGAAACGGTTGGTTCTGTAATCGGTTATGGTCCTTATGTTCCTGCTTTAGGTTGCGACTTCTTTCAAGGGCCTATTAATACTGGCAATACAGTTGATGATGATAATGATGGACTTGTTGATGAACCAGGTGAGCAAATGGGAATGACTAAATTCTTATACTTTAATAACTCTTTTGCAGGTGTTCCTTTGCAAACTACTGACCCTGATAATGCATCTCAATACTATCAATACATGACTGGTTTTTGGAGAGATGGAACACCATTTACTTGTGGTGGTACTGGTTATGGTGGGTCTATTCCAACTAGTTTTGTATATCCAGCAGATACCTATACAAACGGACCCTGTGGAAACGCTACTTGGGTAGAAACTGCAACAGCTGGCGACAGACGTTTCATGCAATCTTCAGGTCCTTTTATTTTGCAACCTGGTGCTGTTAACTATATTACAGTTGGTTTACCTTGGGCTAGAACAACTTCTACAGATCCAAAAGCATCTATTCCTTTATTAAAAATTGCAGATGATAAAGCACAAGCATTATTTGATAACTGTTTCCGTGTATTAAGTGGCCCTGAAGCTCCGGACATGACCATTCAGGAAATAAATAATGAATTAATTATTTATTTCTCAAATAAACCAGCGTCAAACAACTACTTAAATCAATACAAAGAGTTAGATGTAACTATTCAAGCTGACCCTACACACTTTCCAAACATTGATAATTACTACCGTTTTGAAGGGTATAAATTATATCAATTAAAAAACAATCAGATAGTTCAAGAAGAATTAGGTGATCCTTCTAAAGCTAAACTAGTATTTAATTGTGATTTACAAAACGGAATTACTCGTTTAATTAATTATGAATTTGATGCAACTACTGGCGGTGATATTCCATCAGTGAAAATAGATAACACGGATAATAGCGATAAAGGAGTTAAATCAACTTTCCATTTTACTAAAGATTTATTCTCATCTAATCAAGATAAAAAAGTAGTGAACAACAAAGAATATTATTTCTTCTGCGTGGCCTACGGATACAATCAATATGGAGAATATAAAGAAGACCAAGTGTTTACAACATCTAGCTCAGCTAGTATGGAAGGGCAGAAACGCCCATATTTAGAAGGTCGTAAATCTAAAAAAGCCTTTGGTATTCCTCATAATCCTATGCCTGAAAAAGATGGATCTATAGCAAATTCAGTTTATGGATACGGACCAAAAATTACTCGTGTTGAAGGACAAGGTAATGGAGGTAACTATTTAGAGTTAACTCAGTCTTCTATCGATGCTATTGTAGCTAGTGGAAATAAAGTAGATCAAATAACTTATGAAAATGGTCGTGGACCAGTAAATATTAAAGTAGTAGATCCTTTAAATGTACCTAACTCTGAATTTACAATAGCATTAATAAACAGAAATTGGTTTTACGACAGCTTACTTACAACTGCGGCAAATATAGATTCATTAAATAGTGATCCTTGTAGATTAAGTGCATATCATAAGTTGAGATCATACCCTAAATTATCATTGACTAAAAATATGCCAAATGGTATTTTAGATCAAGATTCAACCACATGGGTTTTAAAAGATGTAAATTCATTAAAAGAATACTACCCATGTAAATCTATTAAAATTGGAGAGGAGTATTATTTCTCTGAATTAGGATTGTCAGTTACAATTGGTGGTGTAAATGATATTGCTGCTATTACTAATCCATTTAGTACTGCTACTGATAAGATATTAAAGTCAGATGATATTATTGGAGCAGGAATAACTTATGCAAATGGTACCCAAAATTGGTTATCTGGTGTAGGTGATGTAGATGGTGGAACACCATTTAACTGGATTAGATCTGGGAATTATAAAGACCAGGACGATGCAGCTTTAAATGATTATGAAACTAGTAATAGTTATGCGAGTACAAATTTAATTTACGCAGATGAAAACCAATATTTTGAAAATATTTTAGGTGGAACTTGGGCGCCTTATGCTTTATGTGCTGCCACTAAAACAGCTAATCTTGCAGCACCAGCTTATAGTAATTTGGTTAATGCAGCTGGAGGCTCGGCAACTATGTTGTCTGCTTTCGACTTAAGATCTTTAGCCAGCGTGGATATTGTAATGACAAAAGATAAGAGTAAATGGACACGTTGTATTGTTTTAGAGGAAAACGATGAGCCTTCTTCAATTTCTACACAAGCAAAAAAGTTAGAAACAAGAAGAAGAAAATCTGTTGATAAACAAGGTATCGCTTTAGGTGATCCAGGCTGTAATACTTCTGAGGCTTATGTAGATTCTAACGGTACAGGCCAGCCATTTCTTACAGGTTTATCTTGGTTCCCAGGTTACGCTGTTAATATAGAAACAGGAGAAAGATTAAACATTGCTTTTGGAGAAGATTCTTATCAAATTAACAACAACGGTGATGATATGATGTGGAATCCTAATCATATTGTTAGTGAACAAACATACAGATATGCATTTGGTGGAAGACATTATATTTACGTGTTTGGTAACAATAGAAGTGGTTCTACTTATAATCACGCTTTTGCTCCAGCAGGAATTAAAGGTAAATTAATTGGGTCGGGTACTTATGCTAACTTCCATGATTTTGTTTACACTTATAAATGGGCATATCAAACTTCTATCAATGGAGCAACTAATAATATTAAAAATGGTGGAGTAGTTGCTTTAACAAACTTCTGGTCGGATGCGATGTGGACAAGTATGCCAGTTACAATTGACCCTAGATATAATTTTAAGAATCCGGCAGATATGGCTAGTGACGCTAGAGTATCATTAAGAGTTAAAAAAGCGTACAACCCAGGTTACGGTTCAAATACAAAAATCGATAGTTCTCTTTATACAGCCTGTGGTGTTGTAAATGCCGGAGGTATTAACCTTGGACTTAACACTGCCCCAACTGTTAGACCATTTTTTGGAAGCGGCGCGGTAACTGTAAACGCAAACCTTAAAGTAACTACTAGATTAGCATCTACTCCAGATAATAATAACTTTGGTTTATATAAATTTAATACCGAAGACATCTTTACAGAGATTAATGATGGTAAAAAAGCATATTCGGCACTTGATTTAATAAACATTGTTCCAAATCCTTACTATGCATATTCTACATACGAACAAAACAGAATTGACAACCGTGTAAGAATTACAAACTTGCCTAACAAGTGTAAAATCAAAATATTTACATTAAATGGTACTTTAGTAAGAACATTTGATAGAGATGTGAGTGGTCAAGAAGATTTGACTATCAACGAATCTGATTTTACTCGTTCAAAACGACTTCCATTTCAAGACTGGGATATGAAAAATCAAAGTGGTATTTCTGTAGCTAGTGGATTATACATTATTCATATTGATGTACCAGGCGTTGGAGAAAAGATATTGAAATGGTTTGGTGTAATGAGACCTTTAGATTTACAAAGTTACTAGTTGTTTAAAAAAGCATTAAAATAAATAATATGAAGTCATTATTAAATATATCATTAAGTGTTGTTTTAACAAGTGGTTTAATAGCTACAAGTTTTCAAGCAACTGCCGGTAACCCTGACCGTGCGGGACAAGCAGGAGCATCGCAATTATTAATTAATCCCTACGCACGTTCTGCTGGATGGGCCGGGTGTAACGGAGCTCGATCAAAAGGATTAGAGTCGCAATACACCAACGTTGCTGGTATTTCCTCTACTAAAAAAACAGAATTAATGTTTATGCGTTCTGCCTGGCTAGTAGGTACTGGTATCAACATCAACACTTTTGGATTATCACAAAAAGTTGGTGAAACTGGCGCAATTGCACTAGGCATTATGTCTATCAATGCAGGTAAAATAGAGAGAACAACTGAAGATCAACCAGAAGGTGGTTTAGGAACGTTTACTCCTCGTTTTACAAACATAGCTTTGTCTTATGCTAAAGGTTTTTCCGACAATATCGCAGGAGGAATTACTCTTAGAGTAATCTCTGAAGGTATTGATAACGTTAAAGCGCAAGGTGTTTCTATTGATGCGGGGATTCAATACCACACAGGAAAATATGACCACATACATCTAGGTGTTGCTTTAAAAAATGTTGGACCAAAAATGCAATATAAAGGTGATGGATTGTCTTCTCAAAAAACAGTAACAAATGCTTATGGTATAGAGTATCAATTAACAGGCGCTAGTAAATCTGCATCTTTTGAATTACCTGCTTTATTAAATATTTCTGGGGCATATGATATTTATTTACTAAAAGACTCTACTGGAAAATCAAAAGCTCACCGTGTAACAATAGCCGCTAACTATACATCAAATTCATTTACTAAAGATAATTATTTAGTAGGCTTGGAGTATGCATGGAAAGACATTGTAATGGTTCGCGCAGGTATGGCTACAGAAAAAGGAATATTTCAAGGAGATGCTAATCGCACCACTGCATTCACAGGACCTTCTTGTGGAGCAACTGTAGAGATTCCTTTTGGAGAAAAAAAATCGACAGTTGGAGTAGATTACTCTTACCGTTTTACAAACCCATTTGGTGGAGTTCACTCTTTTGGAGTTAGAATTAATTTATAAAACTTTTTAAGTTTTTTACTACATATTTTTAGAGTCCCGAATTTTATTCGGGATTCTTTTATTTTAAAAACATAGATAAAAATGGCTACAGTTGCTTATTATACCGAAGAAGGATTGCAAAAATTAAAAGATGAATTACATCAACTAAGAACAGTTGAACGTAAAATGATTATTAAAGCCATTGCAGATGCTAGAGATAAAGGAGATTTATCAGAAAATGCGGAATATGACGCGGCAAAAAATGACCAAGGCTTATTAGAGATAAAAATCTCTAAAATGGAAGAAATTGTTGCAAATGCTCGTATTGTTGATACTTCTAAATTAGATGTTACAAAGGTTAGTATTTTAACAACCGTTAAAATCAAAAATTTGAAAAACAATATGGAAATGAAATACACCTTGGTTGCTGAAAATGAAGCTGATTTAAAAGCAGGTAAAATTTCAATTGACTCTCCAATTGGAAAAGGATTGCTAGGAAAAAAAGTTGGCGACAAAGTTGACGTTACTGTTCCTGCGGGTGTTATTCCTTTTCAAATCATTGAAATTTCTATTTAGGAATATGCCCAGCATTTTTTCTAAAATAATTGCTGGAGAAATTCCTTGCTACAAAATTGCTGAAAACGATCACTTTCTGGCCTTCTTGGATGTTTTTCCACTTAAAAAAGGTCACACTTTAGTTATTCCTAAAAAAGAAGTAGATTATATTTTTGATTTAGATAGTGAAACCTATTTGGGGTTAATGAATTTCTCTAAGCAGGTTGCTATTGCTATTAAACAAGCAATTCCCTGTAATCGTTTAGCCGTTAATGTTTTTGGTTTAGAAGTGCCGCACGCTCATGTGCATTTAATACCTATGAACACCATGAATGATGTTAATTTTTTTAACGAAAAATTGAAATTATCAAAAGAAGAATTTGAACAAATTGCTTCTGAAATACGAAAGTACATCTAACCGACTTGTACCACTCATTCGCCTTATTTATCATTTTTTGACGAATTCTCGTTCAGAAAAACAGTTATATTTGCAGCCTAAAATTAATTCCCATCATGGATAAAAAGTCGCTTATTGGTTTAGGTTTAATAGCAGTTATATTAATTACGTGGCTATCGTTAACTGGGCCAAGTAAAGAGCAAATTGCTCGCAATACACAAATAAAAGATTCAGTTGAATTGGCTTCTAAAACAGCTCAAGTGGCTGAAGAAGTAAAATTAGCAACTAAAAAAATAGCCACAGATACATTAATACCTGTTGCTCAATTATCAGATTCCGCTAAGCAAGTTATAGCAAATAGTTTATATAAAGATTTTTCAGTTGCCACTACTGGCAAAGCAGAGGTGGTGACTATTGAAAACGAAAACATAAAAGTTTATATCTCTACTAAAGGAGGTAATGTTCAAAAAGTAGAATTGAAAAGCTACCAACGCTACGGACAAAAAACACCTTTAATATTATTTGATAAAGATTCTACATCGCAGTATTTGCAATTTGATGCGTATGCAACTAATATGCGTTTTACAACGGATAGTTTTTATTTTAAGCCATCTTCTGTTTCCGAAGTAGTAAGCGGCGATGGAACAAAATCAATCATCTTAAAATTAGAAACATCAAAGGCAGAAAGTTATATTGAGTACATCTATGCTTTAAAAGGAAATGATTACATGCTTGATTTTGATGTAAACTTTGTTGGTCTGCAAAATATTATTTCGAGTAAAAGCAACAAAGTAACTTTACACTGGTCTCAAGCCTTACCTTCTCAAGAGAAACACATTGTTAAAGAAAGAGAGTCTGCCACAGCTTACTGGAATCAAACTAAAGAAGGCGTTGATTATATAAATGCACGTAAAAGCGAAGAAAAAATATTAAATGAGGATAATATAAAATGGGTATCCTTTAAACAACACTTTTTTAATTCAACATTAATTGCCGATTCAGAATTTTTAAAAGAAGGAAGTTTTGTAAAAACATCAGAAAATCCAAAATCTGAATATGTAAAAACCATTACAGCTGAGTTAAGTATTCCATACAAACATTCGTCTTCCGAAAAATTTGGAATGTCTTACTATTTCGGTCCTACCCAATACGCAGGTTTAAAAGCTTATGACATTGATTTGGAAGAAATTATTCCTTTAGGTTGGAGCGTATTTAGTTACATTAATAAATGGATGATTATTCCTTTGTTTAGCTTGTTATCTGGCTTGAATAGCGGTATCATTATTTTAATTTTAACCTTGATTTTAAAAACATTGCTTTTTCCAATTGCTTATAAAACTTATATGAGCAGTAGTAAAATGCGCGTATTAAAACCTGAGATAGATGAAATTAACGCTAAGTTTGAAAAGAATGAGGATCCAATGAAAAAACAACAGGAAACTATGGCTCTGTACCGTAGAGCAGGTGCAAATCCTCTTTCTGGCTGTTTACCAATGTTATTACAATTCCCAATTTTAATTGCGTTATTCGGTTTTTTTCCTGCAGCAATCGAATTAAGACAAAAAGGATTTTTATGGGCAGATGATTTATCAACTTACGATTCGATTTATAATTTTGGTTTTGAAGTTTGGGGCTTTGGAGACCATGTGAGTTTATTCGCTATCTTAATGTTTGGCTCTACCATTATTTACACTTGGATGAATCAGGCACTTTTGCAGCCTCAACAAACACAAATGCCAGGTATGAAATACATGATGTATTTAATGCCAGTAATTTTCTTGGCAGTTATGAATAGTTACGCAGCTGGTTTAAGTTGGTATTATTTCTTAGCGAATATCATCACGTTCTTACAAACCTGGTTAATGAAAAAAATGATTGACGATGGAAAAATTAGAGAAGAACTTTTAGCAAACATGAAAAAACCAGAAAAAAAATCTGGGTTTCAAGCCAAATTAGAAGAGATGTCAAAGCAGCGTCAACAATTACCAGCCAAAAAAAAATAACACAATAAAGCCGCTTAATTTGAGCGGCTTTATTGTTAAACAAAATTTTTACTACAGTTTTTCTACAAATAGATTGTTCTTAATATTGTTACAGAAGGCTTAATTTCATTATACTGTGGTTGATTTTAACAAATTATTGACTTAGCTTAGTGCTGTATAATTTTAATATAGTCTACATGAAACAAATAATCAAATTATCATCAGTCCTGTTTATTTTAATTCAATGTAATTTGTCTGCTCAAACTTGGGTTGATAAAATGCAGGATTCTACACAAAACTTTTATTCCATTCAGCAAGAGTTTAATAATTACTGGCAAAATAGAACTTACGAAAGAGGTAAAGGATATAAAGCATTTAGGCGTTGGGAATGGTACATGGAACCTCGTGTTTATCCATCCGGAGATTTAAAATATGGCTCTCGTTCAAAAGCATTTGAAGAGTTTCAAAACTATCTAAATCAAAACCCTACAGCTGCACAAAAAATCAATTCAGTTAATGCAACGTCTACAACAGGTAATTGGACGGCCAAGGGCCCATTTGGTTCCCCAATAAATGGTGATGCGGGAAGGTTGACCTTTATAAGATTTATGCCCGGAAATACCAATACGATTTTTGTTGGAACAGGTGCAGGCGGTATGTGGATGTCTACAGATGGTGGAGTAAATTGGGCAACTAATACAAATTCACTGGCTGTTTTAGGATGCTCTGATTTAGCGATTGATCCAAATAATACAAATATCATGTATTTAGCTACTGGAGATATAGATGCAGGTGATACTTATTCAACTGGAATCTTAAAATCTACAGATGGTGGGTTGACTTGGAATTCTACTGGATTAGTATGGGGAGTGTCAAGCCAAAGAAGAATTGGAAGAATGTTGATTAATCCTTTGCTTCCATCAACATTATTTGCAGCAACTTCATTAGGAATTTACCGTACAAATAATTCTGGAACAACCTGGACTTTAGTGAAAAGCGGAAATTATAAAGATATGGAATATCGTCCAGGTGATACTAGTACAGTTTATGCAGTTACTGCTTCTACTTTTTTTAAATCTACTACTGGTGGAAATACCTCTGCGTCATTTATACAAATTACTTCTGGTATTCCTACTGCAGGTGCAAGACAAGTTGTTTCCGTAACACCAGCAGACCCTAATTATGTTTATGTTTTAAGAAGTGCTTCTGATAATTCATTTGGTGGCGTTTATCGATCAACCAATTCAGGAGTAAGTTTTACATTGATGTCAAATTCTCCAAATATTTTTGGTTGGGACCCAAACGCTTCGGATGCAGGAGGTCAAGGTTGGTATGACATAGCTTGTGGCGTTTCAACAACTAATAAAAATGAAATAACATGCGGAGGTGTAAATACCTGGAAATCTTTGGATGGAGGCGCAACATGGAACTTAAATACGCATTGGTATGGTGGAGGCGGAGTTCCATACGTTCATGCCGATTTACATGCTGTTGAATATATAAGTGGAACAACTTGTTATTTAGGAACAGATGGTGGAATTGCTGTTACTACTAATGGAGGAGCAAATTGGACAACAATAAACGGACAAATGGATATTGCCCAATCCTATCGTATAGGACAATCAACTACTACAGCTAATTATATATTGTCGGGTCATCAGGATAATGGAACCAACTTGTTAAATGGTACTACATGGAAAGAAGTTTATGGCGGAGATGGTGCTGATTGCTTTGTTGACAGAACCAATAATAATACATTAGTTGAAAGTTACGTTAATGGCGATTTTAATATCTCTAATAATGGAGGAAATAGTTGGGCTAATATAACTTCAGGGTTGACAGGTTCTGCTGCTTGGATAGCCCCAATTATACAATCGCCTCACGTTGCCAATACTTATTATTGCGGATATCAGCAAGTGTTTAAATCAACTAACAAAGGTACAGCTTGGACCCAAATGGGTACTATTAGTACAAGTGGACAAATATTATTTTTAGCAGCAGCCCCTTCCAATTCTTTAGTTTTATATGCAGCCACAAGTGGAGGCTTATACAAAACAACAAATGGAGGAACAAGTTGGTCAACTATTACAACAGGTTTGCCAACAGGTTCTGCACAAATTACTAGAGTAGCAGTAGATAATACAGATGCCAATAATGTATTTGTAACATTTTCAGGTTATTCTGCTACAAATAAAGTTTTCACAACTACTGATGGAGGCTCAAGTTGGATGAATATTTCAACAGGCTTGCCAAACTTACCCGTTAATTGTGTTATTTATACAAATAATTCAAACGATGCTATATATGTTGGAACCGACGTAGGAGTATACTATAGAGATGGAAGTATGACTTCGTGGACACCCTATATGACAGGATTACCAAATGTAGTGGTGAATGATTTTGAAATTTTTTACCCAACAAATAAATTAAGAGCTGGAACTTATGGCAGAGGTGTTTGGGAATCTGATTTATATACAAATCCTTCAGCGCTGCCAGTAGCTAATTTCTCTACATCTTTTTCTTCAGCATGTGTAAACACACCGTTTATTTTTACCGATCAGTCTTCTGGTCTTCCAACCGCTTGGAGTTGGACTTTAACAGGCTCTTCCTCTGCACTATCATCTGTTAAAAATCCAACGGTTACGTATTCTTCAGCAGGAGTTTATACAGTTTCATTAATTTCAAATAATGCAAACGGTTCAAGTTCAGTTTTCACCAACACAATTAATGTAATCAATCCGCCTGTTGTATCCGTAACGTCTTATACATTATGCCAGTTACAATCAAAAGCACTTACTGCGAGCGGAGCTTCTACATATTCGTGGTCTACAGGATCAACCAATACAGTAGTTATTGTTTCTCCAACCGTAACTACGATATATACGGTAACAGGTAGTACTGGCGCCTGTAGTTCTGTTGGTACTGGAACAATTTCTGTTGGCAGTTACCCACCTGTTCCAACTATTTCTCAGACAGGGAATGTGTTAATGTCTAGTTCAGGAGCTAACAATCAATGGTATTTTAACGGAACATTAATAAGCGGAGCAACAGCTCAGTCGTATGCAGTTCTTCAAGATGGCAATTATAGTGTAATAGTTACTGGTGCCTATGGTTGTTCTGCAACGTCATCATCAGTTAGTGTTATTCTAACAAGTGTGGCCGATGCTACTTATATTAATACAATACAGCTAAGCCCGAACCCTGTAAAAGATGTTATTTATATTAATAGCTTGTTAAAAGAACCAAAATCAGTTAGTTACATAATTTATTCAATGACGGGTCAAGTGGTTAAGAACGGAACAATTACTTTAAATAATACAGAGTCTATTTCTATTTCGGATATTGCTTCAGGGATTTATGAAATTAAGTTTAACGTTAATCAATTAACCTCAACCTATAAGTTTATTAAGGGTTAAAATGCTATTTTATCTTTTAAAAAGCCGCTATAAATTAGCGGCTTTTTTTATGCTATTTTTAAACAGTCTAACCTTTAAAAAAATAGACCGAATATTTGATGATTTCCCCAAAAATAGTTAACCTTACAATCAATAATTAAATTGTTATTTATGAACACAGCCTCATCTCCTTTAGATTATTTGCCAATTGTGATTATGTTTTTAGTTGCTCTGGGATTTGTAATAACTACAATGATTGCATCACATTGGTTAGGCCCAAAACGTAAAACGAAAATTAAGTTAGATTCATTTGAATGCGGTATCGAATCAGAAGGAAATGCACGTTTACCATTTGCTATTAAGTATTTTTTAGTGGCTATTTTATTTGTGCTTTTCGATATAGAGGTTATTTTTATGTATCCTTGGGCTGTAAACTTTAAAGAGTTAGGTATGTTAGGCATCATAGAAGTGTTCTCATTCATTATATTATTGTTAATTGGATTCTACTACATGCTTTCTAAAAAAGCATTGAAATGGGAAGAGTAAATTAGAACGTCAGAAATCAGATTTAAGAAGTGAAAATCTTAAATCTTAAATCTTAAATTAAACATGGCAAAAGAAATTATAAAACGCACAAAACCAGAAATCGCTAAGATGCCGGAAGGCCTTGAAGGACCTGGTTTTTTTGCAACAAAGTTAGAAGATGTAGTTGGTATGGCACGTAAAAATTCGTTATGGCCTTTACCATTCGCAACATCTTGTTGTGGTATTGAATTCATGGCAACCATGGCTTCTCACTACGACTTAGGACGTTTTGGTTCAGAGCGATTAAGTTTCTCTCCACGCCAGGCAGATATGTTAATGGTTATGGGAACTATTGCTAAAAAAATGGGACCAACATTACGCCAAGTTTACGAACAAATGGCAGAGCCACGTTGGGTATTATCAGTTGGTGCTTGCGCTAGTACTGGTGGCATTTTTGATACTTACTCTGTATTACAAGGCATTGATAAAATTATTCCAGTTGACGTTTATGTTCCAGGTTGCCCCCCTCGTCCTGAACAAATCTTGGAAGGTGTTTTAAAAATTCAGGAAATGGCTCAAAACGAATCTTTCAGAAGAAGAAATTCAGACGAGTACAAGAAAATGTTAAACTCATACGGAATAGAATAAATTAAGAAGTTAGAACACAGATTTTTAGAATTGTCAGGCTGAGCGGAGTCGAAGCCTAAATCTTAAATCTTAAATCTTAAATCCAAAAATGGAATTATTAAATAAAGTAAACGAAAAATTAAAAGAACATTTTCATGGAGATATTGAATCTGCTGAAATGCTTTATGATTACCCGGTTTTCACTATACAAAAAGATAGAATACACGACGTATTGAAGTTCTTAAAAGAAGATGAAGAATTAAATTTCCACTTCTTAACAGATTTGTGTGGAATGCAAACGGCAGATGAGAAACAGTTAGGTGTGATTTATCATTTACATAATATGCCGAAAAATTACCGTATTCGTTTAAAAACATTTTTCGATATCAATAAACCTGACGTAGCTACGGCAACTGATTTGTGGCCTGCAGCTAATTGGATGGAACGCGAGACTTACGATTTCTTTGGAGTGAAATTTAAAGGGCATCCAAATTTAAAACGTATTTTAAACGTGGATGAAATGGATATTTTTCCATTAAGAAAAGAATACCCTCTAGAAGATCAATCTAGAACGGATAAAAAAGATGACATGTTTGGACGTTAAATAAAGTTTTCAGTTAATAGTTTTTAGTTGTTTGAGAAGCACAACTAACAACCAAAAACTAACAACCCATAACTAATTAAAAAATGAGTAAAAAAGAAACTACATATTCCGTTAATCAAGAAGTTATAGAAGAGAAAGAATACTCTACACTTAACCTTGGACCTACGCATCCTGCTACACATGGTATTTTTCAAAATGTATTGAAAATGGATGGTGAAATTATTCATTCTGCCGTACCAACAATTGGATACATTCACCGTGCTTTCGAAAAATTAGCAGAGCGTCGTCCTTACGCACAAATTACACCAATCACCGATCGTTTAAACTATTGTTCATCTCCAATCAATAATATGGGTTGGTATATGACGGTTGAAAAATTATTAGGAGCAAAAATTCCAAAGCGTGCTGAGTATCACCGTGTCATTATCATGGAATTATCTCGTATTGCCGATCATATTATCTGTAACTCTGTTATTGGCGTTGATACAGGTGCGATGACTGGTTTCTTATACATCTTTCAATGGAGAGAGAAAATTTACGAAATCTTTGAAGAAATTTGCGGAGCTCGTTTAACAACTAACATTGGTCGTATTGGTGGTTTTGATGGTGAGTGGAGTAAAAAAACGTGGGACTTAATCGATACATTTTTAAAAGAATATCCTAAAGGTTTACAAGAATTTGCAAACTTATTAGAGCGTAATAAAATTTTTATGGACCGTACTGTAAACTGCGGGCCAATTAGTGCTGAGATGGCATTGAGTTATAGTTTTGTTGGACCTAATTTACGTGCAGCAGGTATTGATTATGATGTGCGCGTGATGAATCCATATTCTTCTTACGAAGATTTTACATTTACAGTTCCTGTTGGTACGCAAGGTGATACGTATGATCGTTTCATGGTTCGTCAACATGAAATGTGGCAATCATTAAGCATCATTGAGCAGGCTATTAAAAAAATGCCAGAAGGACCAATGCATGCTGATTTACCAGATTTCTTTTTGCCACCAAAAGAACAAGTATACAATAACATGGAAGCATTGATCTATCACTTTAAAATTGTGATGGGCGAAACAGATATTCCTAAAGGAGAAGTTTATCATTGTGTAGAAGGTGGAAACGGAGAATTAGGATTTTATTTAATTAGCGATGGCGGTAGAACACCATTCCGTTTGCATTTCCGTAGACCATGCTTTATTTATTATCAAGCATATCCCGAAATGGTAAAAGGAATTATGTTATCAGATGCTATCTTAACGATGAGTAGTATGAATGTAATTGCAGGAGAATTAGACGCTTAGAAAATTAAGAATTTAGAAGTCAGAATTAAGAATTAAATATGTCAGTTCGAGCGTAGTCGAGAACAAATTTAAAATGAAGAATTAATAATATGAGTAGTCAAGTTCACGGAGCACAAAAATTCGATAACGCTAAACGCGCTGAAACAGTTTTCAGTGAAGAAGCTATGAAGACAGTGCAAACCATTATTTCGCATTATCCACCCGAAAAAATTAAATCTGCTTTATTGCCTGTATTACATGTAGCGCAAGCAGAATTTGGCGGCTGGTTAAGTCCTGAAACAATGGATTATGTTGCTTCTGTTTTAAAAATCAGACCAGTTGAGGTATTTGAAGTCGCGTCGTTTTACACGATGTATAATTTAAAGCCAATGGGTAAATGTATTTTAGAAGTTTGCCAAACAAGTTCATGTTGGTTAAACGGTGCAGAAGATATTGTAAAATATATTGAGAAAAAATTAAATATTAAAGTTGGTGAAACAACTAAAGACGGTATGTTCTCTTTAAAAGTAGCAGAGTGTTTAGGTTCTTGCGGAACTGCACCAATGTTACAATGCGGAGCAAGCTACCACGAAAATTTAACTTACGAAAAAGTAGATACTCTTTTAGAGAATTATAGAGCAGAAGGTAAGTTAAAAAGTTATACAGATTTAGATTATAAAAACACACTATAAAAACAAATCCAACTCCCCTCTCTTTTGGAGAGGGGCTGGGGGTGAGGTCAAATGGGAAGAAAATTATTAATACACAACGATCACGTTCCTAACATTCACACGTTAGAAGTGTATCGCGCACATGGTGGTTATGCTTCTGTAGAGAAAGCATTAAAAACAATGCAGCCAGATCAAGTAACTGATGAAGTAAAAAAATCAGGTTTAAGAGGTCGTGGTGGTGCAGGTTTCCCAACAGGAATGAAGTGGAGCTTTTTAGCAAAACCAGAAGGCGTTATGCGTTACTTAGTTTGTAATGCAGATGAATCTGAGCCTGGAACTTTCAAAGACCGTTACTTGATGGAAAAAATTCCTCATGCATTAATTGAAGGGATGATTACGTCTTCATTTGCATTAGGAGCAAAAACATCTTATATCTATATCCGTGGCGAATACTTTTATGTTGCACGTATTGTAGAAGCTGCTATTGCTGAGGCTTACGCCGCAGGATGGTTAGGAAAAAACATTTTAGGTACTGATTTCTCTCACGATTGTTATGTACAAGTTGGTGGTGGAGCTTATATCTGTGGAGAAGAAACAGCATTATTAGAATCATTAGAAGGTAAACGTGGTAACCCACGTATCAAACCACCATTTCCTGCGGTTGCTGGTTTATGGGGTTGCCCAACTGTAGTTAATAACGTTGAGACTATTGCCGCTGTGGTTCCTATTGTGAACATGGGTGGAGAAGAATATGCAAAAATTGGTGTTGGAAAATCTACAGGAACAAAATTAATTTCTGCATCAGGACATATTAATAAGCCAGGTGTTTACGAAATTGAATTAGGAATTACCGTTGAAGACTTTATATACAGTGATGAATATTGTGGAGGTATCCGCAATGGAAAAAAATTAAAAGCAGTTGTAGCAGGGGGTTCTTCGGTGCCAATCTTACCAGCAGCTTTAGCTTTAACTACTGCTAAAGGAGAACCTCGTTTAATGACCTACGAAAGTTTATCTGACGGTGGTTTCTTAACTGGTACCATGTTAGGTTCTGGTGGTTTTATCGCCATGGACGAAGACACGAGCATCGTTAAAAATTTATTTACCTTCTCTCGTTTCTATCATCATGAGTCTTGCGGACAATGTTCGCCTTGTCGTGAAGGAACAGGTTGGATGGAAAAAATATTACAGAAGTTCTTAAACGGA